>CAMJAZ010000213.1 GCA_946403735.1 uncultured Selenomonadales bacterium | reverse complement strand
TTTGACTCAAGGCATTGTTGAAGATTGCAGAGGTCACGGCTTGTACGAAGTCGACGTACGCGGAATGAAAATTTCTGATAACTTCGATAAGCGTATAGAAAATTTTCCGCTTGAACGTGACAAACGCCGCTTTAAAAGAAATTTCAGCACGGCTAAACTTTTATCCGCGTATCGAAACGGAATTACAAATTTATCTGACGTTTTCTTCTGCAAACTTGCCAATGGTCAAAAATGTTTCGTCGACTACAACGTTACACTTAGCAAAAATCCTACGACTGGCGATATAATAGCGTTTACTACCGAGCGCGAATGCAATAACGATATGGTAAACGACGCCATTTTACATAAAGCGCTTGTCGAACAGTACGATATGATAACGTACATTATCGACGGCAATTACGGCGTAGTTATCGGCGACGCTAAACGAATTGCACGCGGCAGTATTTTTCCTAAAAAGAAAATTGGTAGCTATACGAAATACGTTGAAGAGCAAGTCAAGCCCGTTTTGTACGGTACTGATATTGAACAGAAAAAGGCGCTTGAACTTTTAAATTTGAAACGAATTGAAAGTAACCTTGAACGTAGCGAACCTTACGAAGTCAATATCGCGTGCAAGATTGACGGCGAAATTTTTTATAAACGTTTCGTCTTTTACGTCGTCAACAAAGAGGCGAAATTTTATATTCTGTTGAAGTCTGACACAACTGAACTTCAGCGTGAACAACTTACGCGCAACGCCCAACTGAAAACGGCGCTTGATAACGCGAATCAAGCTAATATTGCTAAGACGGCGTTTCTTTCCAGCATGAGCCACGAAATGCGGACGCCTATGAATGCGATTATCGGTCTTGACAGTATCGCATTGAAAGAGCCAGGCTTATCCGTACGAACAAGGGATCATTTAACTAAAATCGGTGAAAGCGCCCGCCACTTGCTAAGTTTAATTAATGATATTTTGGATATGAGCCGCATTGAAAGCGGGCGAATGTCACTTAAGAATGAAGAATTTTCTTTCAGCGCGTTGCTTGAACAAATTAATACAATGTTCGGTGCGCAGTGTGCAACGAAGGGCTTGGAGTACGACTGCCACGTTATCGGCAGTGTGGACGAATATTATATTGGCGACCCTACAAAGTTAAAGCAAGTGCTGATAAATATTTTAGGAAATGCCGTCAAGTTCACACCATCGCCTGGTAAAATTACCTTCGCGATTGAAAATGCCGCGCATTATGAAAATAAAACTACGTTGCGTTTCGTCATAAAAGATACTGGTATCGGCATGGACGAAAGTTATTTGCCGAAAATTTTTGACGTGTTTTCGCAGGAAGATTCAAGCTCCAGCAATGCTTACGGCGGCACGGGCTTAGGAATGCCCATTACTAAAAATATTGTTGAGATGATGAACGGAAACATTTCCGTAAAATCTAAAAAACACGTCGGCTCGGAATTTACCGTCAACGTCACTTTGCGCCGCTCTGAAAAATATCACGAAGTGAAAGGACACGCTATCAGCACTAAAGATTTGCGCGTACTTATCGTTGACGATGATAATATTGCCCTTGAACATGCCAAATTGATTTTGGAAGACTTGGGCATTTCAGCTGACACAACTTTAAGCGGCAAGGAAGCCATTGAAATGGTAAAACTTCATCAAGCGCGGCACGAATCGTACAATTTGCTTTTAGTAGATTGGCGAATGCCCGAACTTGATGGAATTGAAGTAACACGCAGAGTTCGTCAAATTGTCGGCGATGAATCTGCAATTATAATTTTGACAGCTTACAGTTGGGAGGAGGTGATAGACGAGGCATTGGCGGCGGGCGTTGACCGTTTCATTGCTAAGCCACTTTTTGCAACTGCGGTTATGGACGAATTTAGCCAAGCGCTTGAACAGAAACAGCTTTTACTTGGCGAAGTGAAAGAAACTGTTGACTTGACTGGCAAGCGGATTTTGTTAGCTGAGGATATGTTTGTAAACGCGGAGATTATCAAAGAAATTTTGAAAATGCAGGGAATGGAAGTTGAACACGGCGAAAATGGTCAGCAAGTTGTTGAAATGTTTGAAAAGTCACCGTTGAATTATTACGACGCCGTTTTAATGGATATTAGAATGCCGATAATGGACGGCTTGACGGCGACTGAAAAAATTCGTGCATTGAACAGGGACGACGCTAAAACTGTACCGATTATCGCATTGACTGCCAACGCCTTTGATGAAGACGTACAACGCTCTTTGCAAGCGGGTATGAATGCACATTTAACTAAGCCCGTCGAGCCCGAGCATTTGTACGAAACTTTGGAAGAATATATTTCAATGCGTAATTAAACCTAAAAGCTAGAATGGAGGAAAAATTTATGGCGAAAAAAAGCGGCGAAAAGTTAGAGGAAATTAAACTTCGCTTTAACAAACAGGCGGTTGATGAAAACGCCCGCAAAGCAGTTGCAGCGTTTGACCAGGACAAATGGCATAACCATTTCCACATTGACGCGCCCTATTCACTGATAAGTGATCCTAACGGCTTGTGCTACTGCGACGGCGTCTACCACATTTATTGCCAGTGGAATCCTGTACCGCAAAATAAAAATTGGCACAAAAATAAAAGCTGGATGCACGTTAAAACCCGCGACTTCATCAATTATTCCTACCCTGAACTTTCCCTTTGGCCTGGCGATGAGTACGACAAAGACGGCTGCCATTCTGGTTGCGGTTTCGTCGAAGACGGCAAAGTCCGCGTTTTCTACACTGCAAATGCGCGTGATGAAAATTATATCCGCTCCGTTGTTCAACGTTACGGCACACTTCAAGAGGACGGCTCTGTAGTTAAAGAAGAAATTATCGTTAGGGGTAATCCTGAAGGTTACACGGCACATTTCCGCGATCCAAATTTCTTTTATCGTCGTGGCAAACGCTATTTTGCAATGGCGGCGCAACGTATGAGTGACTACCCTGCAAAAAGTTCACGTCCAACTAACGGCACAACTTTAATTTATCGCGAAACAGATAAACATAATGAATTTGAACTTTTGGGCGAAGTTAAAACAGATTATTACGACTTTGGCTATATGTGGGAATGTCCTAATCTGTTGCGTTTCGGCGATACAGACGTTTTGATTGTCTGTCCTCAAGGCGTTCCGCACCAAGAATATAAATATCAGAATCACTGCTTAGCAGGATATTTCGTCGGTCATTTTTCAGTTGATAGCCTTGAAATGTTGCCCAGCGTTTTCCAGGAACTTGACAGGGGCTTTGATTTTTATTCGCCGCAAGTTTTCAATGACGGCAAAAGACAAATTTTAGTTGGCTGGATTGGTATGCCCGACCTTACAGATACCGTTGCATCTGCTGACGAAGGCGAATGGCTGTACTGCTTGACAATGCCGCGCGAATTGACGTTAAAGCAAGGTCATATTTATTCCGCGCCTGTTAAAGAAATTGAAAATCTCCGTAAAGATTGTAAAGCTGTCGACGTTAGCGACGTAAAAGAATGTTCCGAACAACTCCCCGACGGCTCCGAATCTGACTTGACAATTAAATTTGGCGACGCGCAGAAAGTTGAAGTTGCGTTGAACTACGGCGACGAAAAAGTTACTTTCTCTTACGATCGCGCCACGCAAACTATGATTATCGACCGTAATGGAATGAAACTTGGCGGCAAAGGTATTCGCCCGTTCAGCGACGGCAAAAATACTGACGTTAATATTGGCACGCGCAAATTTAAACTCTACGCTGATGAAACGTTAAAGTTGAGAATGTTTGTTGACCATTCCGCGCTTGAAATTTTCATGCAGGACGGCGAAGAAGCGGCAAGTATGCTCCTTTATCCTGTAGACACTGTACAGCCTAAACTTGAAATTTGCGCTGACAAGCCGATTGAAAAAATTTCCGGCAATATTTGGACGCTCGGCAAATTAAACTACGCATAAATTTTTCAGCCGATAAATTTTTAAATCGTTAGCAAATAAAAAATTTCCCAAAAGTTTGAAGTTGTTATCTGAAAACTTAAGGGAATTTTTTTTGACCATTGCAAAGTTTTGAGAAAAATTATAATATTGATACAGAAAATTTTGAGGAGGACGATAACAGCTAAAGAGAAATTATAAAAAATTAAAAGAAGGTGATAAAACAA
>CAMJAZ010000212.1 GCA_946403735.1 uncultured Selenomonadales bacterium | reverse complement strand
CAGATTCCTACGTAATTTACGCTGAAACCTGCGCGTTGGACGCTGAATTTATGTTTAACTACAAAATTGAGTTTAGGAAAATTCCGCGTGACATTTTAAAAATTTAAACTACAAATCGCTGTTCATTGGTAAACCATTTAACAACTTCATGAGCGGAACCTCTAAGGCAGAATAAAATAATTTTGTCGCCGTCAGATAAAATTGTATGACCATTTGGAATTGCCGCAACGCCTTTTCGCACGTACGCGCAGACAAGACACGATTTCGGCAAATCAACATTCATAAGTTTTTTTCCTTCAGCCTTCGTACCTTTTTTAACGATAACTTCAACCGCTTCAGCCTTCGCGCCTTCCAAAATAGAAACGCGAGTTACGCCGCCACGCCGAACAAATGCTAAAACTTCACTGGCTGAAAGTAGCCGCGCAGAAATTACAACGTCGACGCCAACTTTTTCGATAAGTTCAACGTATTCAGTACGGTAGACGCGGACGACGGTTTTTTTTGCGCCCATATGTTTAGCAAGTAGCGCCATCATTAAATTTAATCTGTCATCTTCCGTAAGACAAACTACCGCGTCAGCAGAGGCGATACCTTCTTCCGCTAATAAATCAACGTTCGTACCGTCGCCGTAAATTGCAATGCTGTCACCAGTCAAAATTTCCGCCATTTGTTCGCAACGTTCACGATCTTTTTCAATAACTTTAACAGAAATTGCCGCGTCGATAAGTTGACCAACTAAAGCACGAGCAATTCTGCCAGCTCCGATTATCAAAACTTTTTCAAGCGGTCGTGTATCTTGTTGCACAAGGTTAGCGCTAAATTTTTCAATCGCGTTTGGAAAGCCGATAAAGTACGCATTATCGTGAATTTGAAAAGAATCGTCGCCGTGCGGAATAATCATTCTGTGATCACGATGAATCAGCCCAGCTAAAATTCCTGCGGGAAGTTTTAAATTTTTTAGCGGAATGCCAGCAAGTTGACTTCGACGGTGAATTTTCGTTTCAAACAATCTAATTTTACCGTCTGCAAAATCATCAACGTTAAGCGCGGCTGGCGTCGTCAAAATTCGGTAAATTTCATTTGCGGCAATAAGTTCAGGATTTAGCAGTAAATCTATATCGAAATTTTTTTTGACGTATTCGCGAGCTTCACTCATAAATTGCATATCGCGAATGCGGGCGATTGTATGTTTAATTCCGTGCTTTTTTGCGAGAATACACGCAATCATATTAACTTCGTCGGTTGAAGTGACGGCGATAAAAATTTCTGCGCGGCTAATGTCTGGATCATCAAGCGTGATTGGATTCGTGCCGCTTTTATTAATAGTCATAACGTCGAGCGTTTCTTTAACGGCGGTCAACTGATTTTCATCTTTATCAACGACGACGACTTCAAGTCCTTCACTGCTTAAAAGTTCGGCGATAGTGTAGCCCAACTTGCCAGCGCCGATTATCACGACACGCATAAATTCACCGCCTTTAAGCTAAAAAATTTAAAATAAACCGCTGATAATTCCGTCGGGCGTAATGTCAATTTTTTCAGCGGCGGGACGTTTCGGCAAGCCTGGCATCGTCAAAATATTTCCCAAAAGCACGACGATAAATCCCGCGCCTGCAGAAATTTTTACTTCGCGAACAGTCACTGTAAAACTTTTCGGACGACCAAGTTTAGTTGCGTCGTCACTCAATGAATACTGCGTCTTTGCAATGCAAATTGGAAGTTTTCCGTAGCCAAGCCTTTCAAGATCAAAAATTTGTTTTTTCGCAGCGGCTGAATAGTCAACGCCTTTTGCACCGTAAATTTTTTTAGCGACGGCAGAAATTTTTTCAGTAATACTTTCATCGTCTTCGTATGTGAACTTAAAATTTTTTTCCGCGTCGAAAACTGATTCAACGGCATAAGCTAAACCAATTCCGCCAACGCTACCTTCAGCAAAAACTTTTGAACGCGCAAACTTTACATTTTTTTCCGCGCAGAAAATTTCAACTTCGGCAATTTCTTCATCAGAATCAGTCGGAAAATCATTCAACGCTACGACTGCTGGAAGTCCAAAATTTTGAATGTTTTCAATATGTTTAGCAAGATTGCTTAAACCTTTTTGCAACGCTTTAACATTTGGCTTTGCAAGTTTATCTTTTTTTATACCGCCGTGCATTTTTAACGCGCGAATCGTAGCAACTATTACAACTGCGTCAGGTCGTAAACCGCTCATTCTGCATTTAATATCAAGAAATTTTTCAGCGCCTAAATCTGCACCGAATCCAGCCTCCGTGACGACAATGTCAGCAAGTTTCAACGCATATTTAGTAGCCGTGACTGAATTACAACCGTGCGCAATGTTCGCAAAAGGTCCGCCGTGAATTAAAGCTGGTGTACCTTCAAGCGTCTGAACTAAATTCGGTTTAATCGCATCTTTCAACAGCAACGCCAATGATCCAGTAACTTTTAAATCGTCCGCAGTTACGGGTTGACCGTCGACGTTGTAAGCTACAATAATTTTTCCGAGCCGTGACTTTAAATCTGCAAGATCGCTTGACAAACAAAGTATCGCCATCATTTCAGACGCAACAGTAATGTCGAATCCACTTTCACGCGGCACGCCGTTAGCTTTTCCGCCGAGTCCAACGACAATATTTCTTAATGCGCGGTCATTTAAATCCAAAACTCTTTTCCATACGACGCGGCGAACGTCAATTTTTAATTCATTTCCCTGTTGCAAATGATTATCCAAAACTGCGGCAAGTAAATTGTGCGCGGTCGTCAATGCGTGAAAATCGCCAGTGAAATGCAAATTTATATCTTCCATTGGTACAACTTGCGCGTAACCTCCACCAGCCGCGCCGCCTTTTATTCCAAAACATGGACCTAAACTTGGTTCACGAAGTGCAACGCAAACTTTTTTTCCAATTCTGTTAAAAGCGTCTGCAAGTCCGATTGAAGTTGTAGTTTTGCCTTCACCTGCTGGCGTTGGAGTTATCGCCGTCACTAAAATTAATTTTCCATTTCGATTATTTTTTACTTTTTCCCAAACTTCCGCGCAGATTTTCGCTTTAAAATTTCCGTACAATTCCAAATCATCAGCCGTCAAGCCTAATTTTTCGCCGATTGAAACGATTTTTGAAATTTTAGCTTGTTGCGCAATTTCTACGTCACTTAACAATTTTTTCACTCCTTATAAAAATTTATTTTTGAAAAGTTTACAGTAAAATTCTATTTTATTCAACTAAAAATTTTTGAAAATTATTAAGCTTTAACAATTTTTATTGCCAAAAAATTGAAATTATCATCGCTGGTAAAAGATTCGCTACACAAATTTTATTCTCAAACATTAAATTTATTCCTACACAAAAAATTAAAACGTTTCCTACACATGATAAATTTTTTATCAATGTTTATAATTTCGCCAATTAGTCTGCCGAAAATTAAACTTATTATCAATATAAATTCTATAAAAAAAACTTCGACAAATTTTTAATGCCGAAGTTAATTTTTTTTATAATTTTTTTTACAAATTCAGTTATTTCAAAGTTTCAATCCCAACGACCGATCATCGAAGGGATTTTTTTGTCAGATGATTTTTTTTTTTGCAACAGTACGCCGCGTTTTTGTTGGTTATTTAATCCATTTAACAGCGTTCTTAACACCAAGCTGATTTGCAACGGGGTCTTCGTCGATGTTTCGGATAATCGTCCTATCTAAAGGTTTCAAAATTCCGCCTGCAACCTTTTCGAGTTGCTCGTCATCGAGCTTTTCGAGTTCGTCGTTAATTTTTTTGAGATTTTCCTCACGAGTTGCCATTTTCATCATTCCTTTCAATTTAGCAACTTTTTTTAAATTTTGTTTTCACTTATTATACGCAATAATTTAAAATTTATTAAGAGTTTTTATAAAAAATTTTTTTCAGCGTAAACTAAAAAATCCCAACGACTAAGCCGAAGGGATTTTTTTGCGAACATTCGCCGCATTTTTGTTAGTTATTAGTAAAAGGCATATGATAACAAAGCTGATTTGAATTTTCGGCGATAATTTGATTTTTGTTACGAAGTATGTTCCACCCAAGACCACCCGCGACCTGCTCAAGTTGCTCGTCATCGAGTTTTTCAAGTTCGTCGTTAATTTTTTTGAGATTTTCCTCACGAGTTGCCATTTTCATCATTC
>CAMJAZ010000211.1 GCA_946403735.1 uncultured Selenomonadales bacterium | reverse complement strand
CGGCAAATATATTGAGAAAAAGTAAGCAGAACTTCAAGTTTGAGGAACTGTGTGCGGGGCTATTGGCGAGCCCTTTGAGAATAAGGGTTGAATAACCAAACTTTTCAAGAATCCCCCGCCTCTATAGGCGGCGGGAGTGTTCAATAATTCAACTAAACGGTCCGCGTTGGGCTTGAATGGCAAATGCCGCCTCCAAAATTTTCCTGCCAATAGGTACAGCACTTGACGCACCAAAACCGCCTTGCTCAACGATAACTGCCACGCTGATTGTTGGATTGTCGAAAGGCGCGTATCCTACGAACCAGCCGTGATCTGCGCCCTGCGAATTTTCAGCCGTACCAGTTTTGCCAGCTATTTCATATGGAAAGCCTGCAAAATTTCTCGCCGCTGTACCAGTCTTCGTGACTTCGTGCAAGCCAGCTTGTACCAGCCGAATTATTTCAGGGTCAACGTCAAGTTCCCCGACAAGTTCAGGCGTAAATTCTTTAATAAGTTCGCCATCCTGCGTAACAATTTTTTTCACGACGTGAGGACGAAATCTTTTACCATTGGCGGCAATTTCGCCCATAATCATTGACGCTTGAAGTGGCGTCACTAAGTTAAAGCCTTGCCCAATCGCCGCGTCCATAATTTCAGACAAATAAAATTCGTCGTGATAAACTTCCCATTTATATTCTTTCCAATCAGCAATTCCTGGCGATTCATACGGTAAATCAATTCCCGTGACAGAGCCAAGCCCAAACATCTGCGCGTAATGTTCCAAAAGGTCAGCGCCAAGCCTGTTTCCCATTTCGTAAAAGTAAACGTTATCGGAATGTGCCAGCGCGTTGTGAAAGTCAAGCCAGCCAAGCGCTTCACCGCCAGCGTTGCCCTTCGGTACAAGCCAATGTTGCCCGCTATCAAAAATCATTTCGTCAGGCGCAACTTTACCAGCGGCAAGCGCGGCAGTTCCCGTGACAATTTTAAACGTTGAACCTGGCGGATATTCACCAGTTATAGTTTTGTTGTCCATTGGGTGGTACGGGTTATTGTTAATCGCGTCCCAATCTTTATTTGAAATGCCGTGTGCAAAAAGATTCGGATCAAAAGCAGGACGTGAAACCATTGCTAAAACTTCACCAGTTTGTGGATTGAGTGCAACGGCAGCGGCGGCATTCGCGCCAATTTCACCAAGCATTTGGTCAACTGCTTGCTCGGCGGCAACTTGTAAATCGCGGTCAATCGTCAAAATTAAATCGTAGCCAGGAACTGGTTCTTTCTTACCAAGAATTTGTACGGGCTTACCTGCTACGTCAACTTCTACTTGCTCGCCGCCATCAACGCCGCGAATATATTTATCGTAAACTTTCTCCAAGCCAAATTTGCCGATAATGTCGCCAGATTTATAGCCTTCATCTTTTTTCGCCTCAAGTTCAGCATCGGAAATTTCGCTAACGTAGCCAAGCGTATGTGCGCATTCCTGCTTTAAAATGTAATTTCTAATCGGCTGAACTTCAATGACGACGCCAGGATAATCGTACTTTTGCTCCTCAATAATCGTCACAATGTCGGGCGTTACGTCTTGCCTAATCCTTATTGGGTCGAAACCAGAATGAACTGAAAGCTTACGTTCAATTTCTTCAATAGGTACGTTCAAAAGTTTTGAAATGCGTTCGACGACTTCAGGGGAAATTGGCTCGGTTAATGGTAAAAGCGATACGACGAAACCAGGACGATTTGTCACTAAAAGTTGTCCGTTCCTGTCAAAGAAAGTTCCACGCGGAGCAACTGAAGGAATGATTCTAATTCGGTTACCGTCAGCTAATTTCGCGTAATATTCACCGTCATAAATTTGCAGGTAGCCTACTCGTGCCGCTAATATAAAAATTATTAAAACCATTCCGACTAAAAGGACAGTCAATCGCCCTAGATATTCTTCGCCGTTATTATTATTGTCAATGTCAAGCAATCAATCCACCAGCCTTTGGGAATTAAGAATTAAGAATTTAGAATTAAGAATTATTTTCTAGTTAATTTCTTGCTATAGTTGCGCCAGAAATTCCAATTAACTTTTTAATCGTCGCGTCGTAAGTGTCCACTTCAAAAATTCCTTGACATAAAAATTCGTTAATCGCGTCAATCTTTTGTATAGCGGCGTCAATGCGCTTGCTCGACCCTTTAACGTAAGCGCCAATGTGAATTAAATCTTCCGCATCTTTATAAACCGCCATCAATGCCCGCATATTCTGCGCGGCTTGAAGATGTTCTTTAGTTACAACTTCATTCATAACACGGCTGACGCTTGCAAGTACGTCGATAGCTGGAAAGTGATTCTGCGCGGCAATGGAGCGGCTTAAAACAATGTGACCGTCCAAAATGGAGCGTACAGCGTCGGCAATCGGTTCGTTCATATCGTCGCCGTCAACTAAAACGGTGTAAATGCCAGTTATCGACCCTGTATCACTCGTACCAGCGCGTTCAAGCAAGCGCGGCAATAATGCGAAAACTGACGGCGTATAACCGCGTGTAGCTGGCGGCTCACCAATAGTCAATCCAACTTCACGTTGCGCCATTGCAAAGCGCGTCACGGAGTCCATCATAAAAATAACTTTATGCCCTTTATCACGAAAGTATTCAGCAATGGCAGTTGCAGTCATAGCGCCTTTAATACGTACAAGCGCAGGTTGATCGGAAGTTGCTACGACGACGACGGCACGTTTCAAACCTTCTTCTCCTAAATCGCGTTCGATAAAGTCTCGAACTTCGCGCCCACGTTCACCAATCAACGCAATGACGCTAATATCAGCTTCAGTATTTCGCGCAATCATTGAAAGTAATGTTGACTTGCCGACGCCCGAACCTGCCATAATGCCGATACGTTGACCGTCGCCTAGTGTCATTAATCCATCAATCGCGCGAACTCCTACGTAAAGTGAATTGTTAATGCGCGGACGTGTTAAAGGCGGTGGCGGCGGCGCTTGCAATGGATATTCTTCCTTAGACGTTAGCGCACCAAGTCCGTCCATTGGGTTGCCCAAACCGTCAAGCACTCTTCCTAAAAGTTCATCGCCAACTTTTACTTGTAACATTTTCTGCGCGGCTACAACTTCACAGCCTGGACCAACGCCCTGCATTTCACCGACTGGCATTAACATAACGTAACCTTGACGAAAGCCGACAACTTCAGCAGGTATGGGCGGCACATTCGGCTTTTTTGGATAAATATAGCAAAGTTCACCGACGCTGACAGTTGGTCCCTGCGTTTCAATGACAAGACCGACAACTTGCGTGACTTTACCAGTTAGCTTTATCGTTTTGCATTCTTCGATAGCGTTACGATATTTTTGTAAATCGATTGTGTGTTTAATAAATTCGTCCATAAGTTGTACCTCAAAATTTTTTGTACAAATTTTTCGTGGCAAAATTTTTTTGATAATGTACAACAAAAAAACGTTGAAGTCAAAAATTCTACATAAAAAAATTTTCATACAAAAAAAATCCCGCAGGTTAAAAATTTCTGCGGGATTTTAAATTTTAAATTTCTTGTTCAAATTTGGTAAGTGCAACGGGACTTCCAATTAGAAAAACTTTATCCCCTTCAGCGAAAATATAAGTTGGCGGTGGCGTGACGATTGTTTTACCGTTATGAGTAACCGCGATAACGTTTACATTGTAAAGCCCGCGCAGATTCGATTCTATTAAATTTTTTCCAATGATACTTTTAGGAGCTAACAAACTCAAAACTTTTATATCGCCAGCAATGTCAACGTAATCGACGGCGTTATTGGATACTAAATGCATTGCCAGTCGCCGCGCAGTGTCACGTTCTGAAAAAATTATCGACGTTGCACCAAGTCGCCTTGCCATTTCCGCGTGTCTTTCATCAATAGCCTTGACGACAATTTCACCAATATTCATTTCCTTACAAAGCATTGTTGCCATTAAACTAGCTTCAAGATTGGACGACGCAATAACTACTGTATCAAAATTTGCAATGCCCGCTTGAGTCAATGCGCGTTCATCTCGTATATCGAAGTTTACAACGTGTGTTAAATCTTCCGACAAATCTTCTACAATATTATCGTCCCAATCAACGCCCAAAACATCGTGTCCCATAACTTCCAACGTTATGGCAACATTCCTACCGAATCTTCCAAGCCCAAGTACCGCAAATTGTTTTTTCTTCGCCATTTTAAACCTCTATCCAATCATA
>CAMJAZ010000210.1 GCA_946403735.1 uncultured Selenomonadales bacterium | reverse complement strand
AATTTTACTCCACGTTCTGCTGGAGATTTTTCTTTATGCCAATAGATATTTTCCCGAACAAATGCTTTCAAAAATTTTTCACGGTCGTCAGATTTTCTAAAAATTTTATTTCTGTTGTCCGTCAGTTCTTTTACATCTTCATCGGAAATATTTTCAAAAGTCACGCTGTAATTTTCATCGACTTTTTCAACAAAAATTTGACTTTGAAGAATCATATTGAGCGAATCAATTTTTGGCGGCTCGGAAGTTACAATTTTGACGGTAATTTTCTCATCAAAAAGTTTTTGCTGGTGTCCAATCGAAAAATTAACTTCCCTGTCATCAAAGCCCATTCCGAATAAATCGTCCTTAATCTTACCGACAGCCTCAGTCCACGAACTGACGCGGAAAAATGCATAGGCTTGATTGAGTGCGGGAGAATTTCTGCGTTTGGCATAAGGCATTCGCAAAACTCTGCCCAAAAGTTGCTCCGCATCTCTTGCCGAATGAGTATTTGACAGCGAACAAAAAACTGATGCAAACGGACAGTCCCATCCTTCCTTCAACGCCTGAACTGTAATGATGTGACGAATCGGACATTCACGCGAAAATAAATCTAATCCGTTTAACTCGTGCACATTTCCCGTCGCAATCGCTATCTCACTTTCAGAAATTTTTGCTCCTTCAATCAAATAATTTTTTACAAAATCCACGTTGAATTCACGATTTACATTTTCAGCTTGATACAGTGCTATAGGACGAATATATTCCAGCTCTGTTACAGAAAAATTTTCCAGCTCCGCACGTTTTTGAACAGCAAAATCTAAAGTTTTTTCGGGAGAGTCCGAAACTTCGCCGAGAATTATCGGCAATTTTATCATTTCTTCGCGGTGTAATTCTTCAGCGGTGACCTTGACCAAAACATTTGAATTCGACGCAGGAGTTGCAGTTAGTTCTATGACTGCTGACGGTCTCAAAAACTTCGTAACATCAAAACTTAAATCTGTGGAGTAATTATGCGCCTCGTCCACTATCATCAGCGGTCGAACATATGAAATCAAATTTGCGAATGATTCATATCGCTGTTTTTCATCAAGGATAAAATAATTTTGGCAAGGTATTTTTGTAAAACACGCTCCGAGTTCTTCGTTGGCTTGATAAACTTTTCTCCCTTCTCTGTCTTCAACCTTGAAAGATTGGAAGGTTGCGACGCAAATATTCAAAGCCTGCGTCAAATCTTGCGGGCGAAGTCGGTTAAAGTCTGCAATGTCAAAAATATTTACCCTGCCGTTAAAATTTTTATACAAAATCTGGCTGTAAAAATTATTCGGATTTCTCAAGACTTTCAAAGTTTGTCGCCGAATTTCATTTGAAGGTACAAGCCACAATACAAACGGAAAATCTCGCTCTATAAAATTTTCTGCCGCTAACAAAATTGCATTTGTCCCGATTAAGGTTTTCCCGCCACCTGTTGGCAGTCTCAAACAAATATAAGGCACATTCTCCAAATTTCTCAACGGTTGATAATCAGGATTATATCCTTGTGCGTCCTGATATTTCTCAAATGCGTTTTCGTTGCCGATAATTTTCGCATCAATCAAAAACTCCGATAAAATTTTAAGTGTCTTTGCTTGATATTTTTTCAGTTGCATTTCCTAAATTCTCCAGATAGTTTTTTACTGCCTCGTAAAATTCTGCAGCGTGATTGTATTGAGTTTCTGCGTCATCTTTCTCGATATTCACGAAATAAGTGTAATTACCGTCATTTCTCAAATCAAACACATCACCGATGTACTTGGAAAATCTCACATCAAAAATTCTGGTCTTAATGTAATTTTTTCGGAAATATCTTATCACGGCTGAATGTTTTGAGAAATCCAATTCGTCTTTTGCAACAAGTGCTCTTGCCGTGTAAAAAATTGCGTAATATGAACGATTTACCGAATCCATGTAAAATTCGTCGTCAAGCAATTTTTTGGATACGATCAATCTTTCCTCCGCCAATTTTAAGTTAAATTCCGCCCGTTCATCCAATGCGTTTGCCCTCCCGAAAAATGTTTTTGTAGTACGCCAAAAAATTTTTATGTTTCTCGAACAAATCCGCCAGAATCACTCCGAAAGAAATCACGACATCATAATCCAATTCAATATCCGTCAAATCGTCGCGATTTTCTCTGCGCTTTCTCCTGAGTTCAACTTGGTCTCCCTCAACTATCGCCGTAAAATCAATGTCCGATTCTTCGTCAAAGTCACCGCGTGCATAACTTCCGTACAGATAAATTCCGTGAATTTTATCGCCATAAATTTTTTTGTAGCAATTCGCAACACGACTACAAATAATTTCTAAATTTGGCATCGCGTTCATAAATTCAACTCCTTTGGTATCTGTCGAAAAATTATTTTGGTTTCTTCCAAAAAATGCTCGTCAATCCTGCAAGCCGACCCGTAAATTATTTTTTTCCCGTCGTGCTGTGGAAGTGACGATAAAATTTTTTTCGTCAAAATATTTCCGCCATTAACGCTTTTATCCTTCAAAATTCCGTTATACAGAAGATAAATTGCCGTGCCGTTATAAATTCCAAGCAACGGCGAATTTTGGGGGCTAAGATACGGAGTTTTTGTCGCACTGAACCACACAAAATTGGCAAGTTGGTCAAATGTTACCGACGAATTTATTTTGCCTTCCGAGTCCAAGATTTCTGCTCCAAGCCGATAAAAACTAAATCCGCCGCCGCCTTGCCAATCGACCGCCTTCGATATGCCGCCTTGTTCACCGTCGATAACTTTTCGTAAACGCGGCACAATATGAGTTGTACACTGTTCCCCCACTTCAATTCCAATATATTTTCTATTCATTTTATGAGCAACCGCCGCTGTCGTTCCACTTCCCAAAAAGCTGTCCATGACCAAATCGCCTTCATTTGTGGTCATCTCTAAAATTCTTTTAACAAGCATTTCAGGTTTTTTTCCATTCTTGAAAACTACATTTCCCTCACTGGCTATCCCTGCATAATTTATATCGCTCCAAAAATCTGTTAATAACTCTGTTGGAGTCAATACCCCATCGATATTTCTTAATTTATCACGATAAAACGACAACGAACCGCCATTGTAAATAAAAATTGGGTTGTAATTTTCCCGCTCAATAACAAAGACTTTGCCTCTGTGTTTCTTAGACTCATTCATCACGGTTTTTATCAAATTTGAAGGCTTATGCGGATCACGAACTGAAACTACGCAATCTTTCAGTTCAATGGCAAGCTCACCCAGCGCAGCATCGCGAATGATTTTCCACCCCTGTCCGTATTTCTGCTTGGCTTCTTGCCACCCAGAAACATTCCAACGCTTGTAAAGCAAGGTCGTAAGTTTTTCAATCTTCCATTTTTGAGCAATGTCATTCGGATTCACGATGTAAGAATCATAATTTTTATCATAATTTACAGGGATTCGTTGGGGAATATAAAACATATACTCTTTATCTTTGCAGTAAAAAAACACATATTCCGTTACTGTTAAAGGTCCGGGGTTTATTACTTTAAATCCTGCCGGTGAAGCACGTTTTACAGAAATCATCTGAACAAAATTTTTACGACCAAAAATCTCGTCCATCATCACTTTAAGATGTGCTTGTTCTTTGTCATCAATTTGAATCCAAATGCTCCCATTATCTGACAAAAAATCCTTCAAGAGTTCAAGTCGAGGATACATCATATTCAACCAATCGGAATGCGGAAAATTGTCGTTGTAATGTTCAAACGCCGTCCCCGTGTTATATGGTGGGTCTATGTAGATACATTTGACTTGCCCGCGATAAAATGGCAGGAGCGATTTCAGAACTTTCAAATTGTCGCCCTGCACTATCATATTTCCCGAATTTTTTTCTCCGAAAGAAAAATTTTTATCAAACTCCAAAAGATGAGTTTTTGTTTCTTTAGCAACTTCTAAAGCCTCATCCTTGCCGTCCCATTTCAACTCAAGCAAAATTTTTCACTCCAAAAAACAACTTTCTTTCAGTTCAATGAGTACTCATATTTTACAGAAATTCATTATACCACTTCATTTGAACAGAATGAAATTCTAAATAACTCAAAACATCTTTAAAATTTCCCAAATCATACAGCCCTTTTGAAATCATTTCTTTTATGTTGGCGACAGCTTTCAACTTTATAGCATCATCACTTGAATCTGCCAAAATGATAGATATATTAAAAAGACT
>CAMJAZ010000209.1 GCA_946403735.1 uncultured Selenomonadales bacterium | reverse complement strand
AAATTGATCCTTTCAAGTCGGCGACGGGCTTAAAAAATATTACGATGAATGAGCCGCAATTCGCAGGACATTTTCCTGGTCATCCCATCATGCCAGGTGTACTTCAACTTGAGGCAATGGCACAAGTCGGCGGCGTTGCAATGCTTTATCCCGAAGAACATCGCGGCAAAATTGCGCTGTTTGGCGGTATGGACAACATAAAATTTAAAAAGCCAGTTGTACCTGGTGACACTTTGATAACTCGTGCAGAAATTGTGAAAGTACGCGGTGAATTTGGCATACTTCACGCGGACGGTTATGTTGATGATAAACTTGTATCATCTGCAGATTTTAAATTCGCTTTGAAACGTGGCGAAGAATTGTTCAGTTTAGCCAGTAAAGATTAGCTAGTAGCGAGTAGCCAGTAGCTTGTAAATTTTCTATGAGCTACAAGCTACAAGCTACAAGCTAAACAGGAGATGTTAAAAAAATGGAATCGAACATTCACGCCACTGCGGTTATTTCTCCAAGTGCGAAAATCGGAAAGAATGTGACAATAGGTCCTTACTCCGTCATTGGCGACGAAGTTATAATTGGTGACGGTTCAATCATTGGACCCAATGCGGTTATTTCTAAGTGGACGACTTTGGGTAAGGAATGCAGAGTTTTTCAATTTGCGTCAGTCGGTGAAGTTCCGCAGGATTTAAAATTCAAAGGCGAAAGAAGTTATACGGTTATCGGTGACAGAACGGTTATTCGTGAAGGCGCGACAATTCATAGGGCGACTGGTGAAGATAATGAAACGCGAATCGGTAGCGACTGCCTTTTAATGGCTTATATTCACGTAGCGCACAACTGCGTTTTAGGAAACCATGTTATTATGTCGAACTTAGCCAGCTGCGCGGGACACGCAACGGTTGAAGACCGCGTCGTCTTAGGTGGTATGGCAGGCGTTCATCAGTTCGTAAAGATTGGGCGCAATGCAATGGTCGGCGGCATGAGCAAACTTGTTCAAGACGTTGTACCTTATACTATTGTCGATGGTCATCCAGCTAAAGTTGTCGGACTTAATAACGTTGGAATTTCCCGCGCAGGTATTCCGCTTGAATCGCGACGGCTGATAAAAAAGGCGTACAAAATTTTATATCGCTCTGGCTTAAGTTTAGCGGAAGCTATTGCAGTCATTGAACAGGAAGTTGATTCGTGTGAAGAGGTTGAACACTTCCTTAGATTTTTGCGAAATGCTGAACGTGGAATTTGCCGTGAGCGCCGCGAAACTGAATAAGCCTACAAGATAACAGCTAAAACCTACTATGGGGGTAATGGGATGGATAAAATTGGAATTTTGGCAGGAGTAGGAAAGTTGCCAGTGGAATCTGCACGGGCGGCAAGTCAACTCGGCTACGAAGTTTACGCAGTCGGACTTTTGCCAGATACTGACCCGCAAATTGCAGAATTCGCAAAAGATTATCATCAAATTAGCGTTGGACAACTCGACGCGCTTTTAAAATATTTGAAGAGCAACGGTATTGAAAAAGTCACGATGATCGGCAAGGTTACTAAAGAATATCTTTTCAACGGAAAAATTATTCCCGATCAAAAGATGCTTGAACTGATAATGTCCCTGCCAGATAGAAGTGACAATACGATTATGTTGGCGTTCATTCGCGAATTGGCTAAAGCAGGTCTTCAAGCCTTTGACCAAACTGCACTGATTCATAAACTTATGCCGCGCAGAGGTACAATTACTAGCCGTGAACCGTCAAGCGTTGAACGTCAAGATATGGAATTTGGATTTATGATGGCAAAGGAACTTGGACGCTTTGACATTGGACAAACTGTCGTTGTAAAGAATCGTGCAGTAATGGCGCTTGAGGCTATCGAAGGTACGGACGAATGTATAAGACGCGGCGGCAAGTTGGCTAATGGCGGCGCTGTTGTCACGAAAGTTTCAAAACCTGAACAAGATAACCGTTTCGACGTACCGACTGTTGGCAAGCGAACTATTGAAGTTATGGCGGAAGTTGGCGCGACTGCACTTGCCATTGAGGCGAATAAAACTTTGCTTGTCGACCGCGCTAGCACTGTTGCATTTGCTGACGAAAAAGGTATAACTATCGTTGCAATGTAGATATTAGGGTGTAGGAATTTATCATTACGCATTAAGCATTCCTAATTCCTAATTAATTAGAAGGTGTTTTTGTGGACAGCTTAATCACTTTGCTAAAAGATTACGTGGCGTCGGATAATCCCTTCGTTGAATTTATAAAAATTGCTGGACCAATTTTAGCTGGTTTGTGCGGCATAATCAGTACAATCAGATTCGGTCGAAGGTTATGGCGTGCGCATAAGCGACAAAAAATCGCTGAAGAGTCTAAAACACCTGAAAAAATTGCTGAAAAAGCCGCTGAAATTTTACGTGTAGCACTTTTGGAAAATCTTCATTACGTGAAGAAATTGACGACCATTGAACAGTTTATCGAAGGCAACATACCTTTGAAGAAAAATAAAAAGCTCTTTAACTTCAACGTCGGAACGAATGAATGTACTTTGCTGTACAAAGGGAAAATTACTTGCGGTTGTGACTTGCAACAAATTCAATTTGTACCCAGTGAAAATATTTCAGGCGGCGTGAAAATTTTATCGCCACATTGCAAAATTCTTGAAGACTACGTCGATATAACTACCATTCAAATTGTTTACGAAAAAAAATCTAGATTCTTCACGCCAGAAATTACGCCAGAAGAACAAAACGCCGTTATCAATGATGACTTTGAAAAGCAAAAGCAACATAAAATTGATGAAGGTATTTTAACGCTTGCTGATGAAAAAGTTCATGAAATGTTACTTAAACTTTCGGGCAATAAAAAAATTCCCGTCGAAATTATTTATATCGAAAATGCGCCACCATTGCCGCAATTAACTTCACCAACTGAAAATCAAGGGAATGTTGAAACTTGAAAATAATGATGACTGCGGGCGAAGCGTCGGGCGATGTTCACGGCGCAAATTTGGTACGCGAAATAAAAAAAATTTCTCCGTCAACAGAAATTTTCGGTATGGGCGGCGACGAAATGAAAGCGGCAGGCTTTAAAATTTTTCGCCACTACAAAGATTATAACGTCATGGGATTTTGGGAAGTGCTGAAAAATCTGCGCGGCATTTTAAAACTTCTCGACGACTTAATAGAAATTATTCGTACTGAAAAGCCTGACTTACTCGTACTTATTGACTATCCTGACTTTAACTGGCGGCTGGCTAAACGTGCTAAAAATTTGGGCGTAAAAATTTTGTCGTACATACCGCCTTCCGCTTGGGCGTGGAGAAAATCACGTGCGGCTGACTGCGCGAAAATTGCTGATGAATTTATCGCGATATTTCCATTTGAACTGCCGCCGTACGAAAAAGCTGGCGCAAAAATTTCATTCTTAGGCAACCCTCTTGTCGACGCCGTTAAACCAACTATGACGGTCGACGCCGCGCAGAAATTTTTCAACGTCACGCAATCAGACCACGTAATACTTTTAATGCCTGGCAGTCGACGGCAGGAAATAAAATTAATCTTACCTGAAATGTTGAAGGCGGCTAAAGTTTTGTCGGTTGAAAGGTCGACAAAATTTTTTTTACCCGTAGCAGATAACGTCGACGAATCAGAAATTTTGCGTCAAGTAAAATTAGCTGGCGTAAACGTGGAACTTACAAAAAAATTTCGCTACGATTTAATGGGCTTGGCAGATGCGGCAATGGCAACGTCGGGGACTGTCGTATTGGAAGCGGCGCTGATGAATTTGCCGTGCGTCGTACTTTATAAAATGGCTCGGTTAAATTTTTTTATCGGCAAACTTTTAGTAGACATTGAAAATTTCAGCCTGCCTAACATTTTAGCTGGTAAAGCAATTCAGCCCGAACTTTTGCAAGATGAAGTTACGACGGACAGAATTGTAGCGGAAATTTTAAAACTTTATCGTGGTGAATCACATAGAGAAAAAGTTGTCGCCGATTTAAGATTTGCTTGTGCAAAATTGGGCGGAACTGGTGCGGCGGCGCGTGTCGCTAAAAAAATTTTGCAAGTTGCCGAAGATTTTTAATTCGTAATGCGTAATTCGTAATGCGTAATGAGCTAGGGCGTGTTGAATAATTTTTTTAACCAAATGAGAATACAAGCGAGGTGAATAAAAGCAAGAAAGTTTATCAAAACGTGTAGCAATTCTGCGATTACGTTT
>CAMJAZ010000208.1 GCA_946403735.1 uncultured Selenomonadales bacterium | reverse complement strand
GATAAACTACTTTTCTTTTGGCGCAACGCCTGCGGCGAATTAAGAATTAAGAATTAAGAATTACGAATTACGAATTATTCAGGCAGGCGCTGGGAAATGCCGCTTGTTACCTTTATTTTTTTCCTCACTATTTATTCAGCACGCCCTAGGAGTATTACGCCGCTTTTCGATAAAATTTTTACCTACGGAAAAAATTTTTAACACGAAAAATTAAAAAGCGCAATTTTTTAACGCAAAAATTTCAGATTTATTTAAACAAAAATGACTTTTTTAATACAACTATTCAAATTACTTTGCATTTTTATAACTGCGTGATATAATTCCTGCGGTTTATTTTTTTTGAGAGGAGTTTTTTTAGGTTATGGCTAAAAAAATGAAGACGATGGACGGTAACCAAGCGGCGGCGTATATTTCATACGCTTTCACGGAAGTTGCCGCAATTTATCCAATTACGCCGTCGTCACCAATGGCTGAAGATGTTGACGAAATGGCGGCTAAAGGCGTCAAAAATATTTTTGGGCAGAAAGTACGTTTAGTAGAATTACAATCCGAAGGCGGCGCGGCTGGTACGGTTCACGGCTCGTTACAAGCTGGCGCACTTACCACGACTTATACGGCGTCACAAGGTTTTCTGCTGATGATTCCGAATCTGTACAAAATCGCTGGTGAACTTTTGCCAGGCGTCTTTCACGTATCTGCGCGGGCGCTTGCAACTTCAACATTAAACATTTTCGGTGATCATCAAGACGTAATGGCGGCGCGTCAAACTGGTTGCGCAATGCTTGCTGAATCCAGCGTGCAAGAGGTTATGGACTTATCCGCCGTAGCACATCTTGCCGCTATCAAAGGTCGCATTCCATTTATAAATTTCTTCGACGGTTTCCGCACTTCCCACGAAATTCAAAAAATCGAAGTCATTGACTACGCGGACTTGGAAAAAATTGTTGACTACGACGCCATTGACAATTTCCGCCGCAATGCTTTAAATCCAGACCACCCCGTCATTCGCGGTACGGCTACTAATCCTGACGTTTACTTCCAAATTCGTGAGACCGTCAATAACAACTACGAACAACTTCCTGACATCGTCGAAGGAATTATGGCGGACGTTTCAAAAATTACTGGTCGTGAACACCATATCTTTGATTATTACGGCGCGAAAGATGCAGACCGCGTTATTATCGCTATCGGCTCGGCTTGTCAAGCGGCTAATGAAGCGGCTAAATATCTCAATGAAAACGGCGAAAAAGTCGGCGTCGTTAGCGTTCACTTGTACCGCCCGTTTTCTGTCAAACATTTTCTTAATGCAATTCCTAAAACTGTTAAGAAAATCGCTGTCCTTGACCGTACAAAAGAATCGGGCGCTATTGGTGAACCGCTTTATCTCGACGTTCGCGCGGCTTACTACGACGCAGACACTTCCCCTGTTATCGTCGGTGGACGTTACGGTTTAGGCGGTAAAGATACGACGCCTGACCAACTTTTAGCTGTCTTTGAAGAATTGGCTAAAGATAAGCCGATGAATGGTTTTACAATCGGCATTACTGATGACGTGTCAAATAAATCTTTGGTGACGACTCATCATGATGTTGATTTGACGCCTGCTGATACGACCGCTTGTAAATTCTGGGGGCTCGGCTCTGACGGTACAGTTGGTGCAAATAAATCTGCTATTAAAATTATCGGCGATAATACAGACCTTTACGCGCAAGCTTACTTTGCCTATGATTCTAAAAAATCTGGCGGCATTACGATGAGCCATTTACGTTTTGGTAAATCGCCTATAACTTCGCCGTACCTTGTCACGAAGTCTGACTTTGTCTCCTGTTCGCAGAAAAGCTACGTTCACCATTACAATCTTATCGCGGGACTTAAGCCTAACGGTACTTTCCTGCTTAATACCGATTGGAGCGATGAAAAGCTTGGGCATAAACTTAAACCGTATATGAAACGTTACATTATCGAAAATAATATTAACGTCTACACCGTCAACGCCGTTAAAATTGCTGGCGATTTAGGACTTGGCGGACGTTTCAATATGGTCATGCAAGCGGCTTTCTTCAAACTTGCAAATATCATTCCGATTGACGACGCTGTAAAATTGTTGAAAGACGCTGTAGAAAAATCTTACGGCAAAAAAGGTCCGCAGATTGTCGAAATGAATTGCGGCGCGATTGATCAAGGCATTGCGGCACTTCATAAGGTCGACACTTCAAGCTGGGTTATTGATGATGAAAGTATGAATCAAAAGCCGCGTCAAGTTGACCCGCCTGAATTTATTAGCGACATTCAAAACGTGATGAACCGTCAAGAAGGCGAAGTTTTACCAGTCAGCAAATTTACCGCGCAGGCAGACGGTACTTTCCCATTGGGCGGCACGGCTTACGAAAAACGCGGTACGGCTATCAAAGTTCCTTCGTGGGATCCGTCTAAATGTATCGGTTGCAATCAATGTTCCTTCGTATGTCCACACGCGGCAATTCGCCCAATTTTGACGACGCCTGAAGAATTGAAAAACGCTCCTGAAGGTATGCCCTCCATTCCGTCAAAAATTTCTAGAGGCGCTTACAATTTGACAATCGCCGTTTCAACTTATGACTGCTTAGGTTGCGGCAACTGTGCGCAAGTTTGTCCAAAACAAGCCTTGACTATGACGCCATTTAATGACGTTGAAAAGGCTAAACAGAAATATTTTGACTACGGCACTGACACTGAAAAAGTTGCGCCAAAAGTCAATCCTACTAAGAAAAATACTGTTATCGGCAGTCAATTTGAAAAGCCTTTGTTTGAATTCAGCGGCGCTTGTGCAGGTTGCGGCGAAACTCCGTATATGAAACTTTTAACTCAACTTTTCGGCGATAGAATGATGGTTGCCAACGCTACAGGTTGTTCGTCAATTTGGGGCGCGTCTGCACCAGCTATGCCGTACACGAAAAATCATAAAGGTCACGGACCTGCTTGGGGCAATTCACTTTTTGAAGACAACGCGGAATACGGCTTAGGTATGTTCTTAGGCACAAAGGCAATTCGTGGCGAACTTGTCAACTTGGCAACTCAAGCTATTGAACAGGGCAAAGGTAGCCATGAACTTCGCGCGGCGCTTAATGATTGGAAAGAAAATCGCAAAGTCAGTGAAGGTACACGCGAACGCGCAGAAAAATTGACGGCTATTCTTGAAAAAGAAAAAGGCGACGACGCTTTACTGAATAAAATTTATGACAATCGTGACTACTTCGTTAAACGTTCCCAATGGATTGTCGGCGGCGACGGCTGGGCATATGATATTGGCTACGGCGGACTTGACCACGTACTGGCAAGTGGCGAAGATATAAATATTTTCGTCTTCGATACGGAAGTTTATTCAAACACTGGTGGACAAGCTAGCAAGGCAACACCTGCGGCGGCTATTGCACAATTTGCGGCGACTGGTAAAAAGACGAAGAAAAAAGACTTAGGCAAAATGGCTATGAGTTACGGCTACGTTTACGTTGCGCAGGTTTCAATGGGCGCTGATCAAAATCAGTTGATGAAAGCTGTTACTGAAGCGGAAGCGTATCCTGGACCTTCGCTGATTATCGCCTATGCGCCATGTATCAATCACGGCATTAGGAAAGGTATGGGCAATAGTCAACTGGAAGGCAAACTGGCTGTTCAATGTGGTTATTGGGCAAATTGGCGTTATAACCCTCAACTTGTTGGTAGCGGTAAAAATCCTTTCACGCTTGATTCTAAAGACCCAGATTTCAGCAAGTTCCAAGAATTTTTGCAAGGCGAAGTTCGTTACTCGTCACTTAAGCGCAATTTCCCTGACGCCGCAGAGGAACTTTTCGCTAAAACGCAAAAAGATGCTGAAGAGAGAATTAACGGCTACAAAATCTTAGCTGGAAAATAATTTTCTTCATGCGATTTGTTAATTTGTAATGTGCAATTGAAATTTTCTGTAATATAATTTAAAAAACACCTTTCAACGTAAATTCAATTAGAAAGGTGTTTTTTTATCAGTGGCAAGAAAATTTTAAAGGAAAGTTTGTCGGCGAAGAATTTTTCAACGTCGGCTTTTATGCATAAAAAATCACCTTCGACAAAGTTTAAACTATGGCGGAGGTTTAATAAATATAAATCTGTTTCACTGTCCGCAACTTGACATACTTCCCACGAATAAAGGTCTACTTCGCAGGACGCCCCTGTAATTTCAAAAATAGTTTG
>CAMJAZ010000207.1 GCA_946403735.1 uncultured Selenomonadales bacterium | reverse complement strand
GAAGGCAACGTAAAAAATTTTTTTGACATAGTTGAAGAATCTGATTTTGTCTGCGCTGTGAAAAAAATTCTGTACGTCGCGCCGACAAATTTTTATTTCCGCCTTAATAATTACGTCAGCGACAAAGATAAAATTGAATCCAATTTGAAAATCCTGCAGAAAAATTTTTCAGTGCAGACGAAAATTTTTGAAGTCCGCGCAGAAGAATTTAAACTCGGCTTTGAACATAGGGAAGAGTACGTACAGATTTTAAAAAAATATTGGGGTCACGACGCATTTAGAAATTTTAAAGTTTACGATTTGACGCAGTTGGAAAATGGCGTTAAAGCAACGGTTGACGTTTCACAGGAGCAAATAATTTCCGATATTGTCCAGCAAGTTGAAAGTGGCAAAAATGGACTTGCACGGGATATTTTTGTTACAGCTCCAACTGGCGCGGGCAAGTCTGCCATTTTCCAAGTTCCAGCGATATATCTTGCTGAAAAATATAACTTATTGACTATTGTTATTTCGCCGCTGATTGGCTTGATGAATGACCAAGTGAAAAATCTTGAAACAAATTATCCGCACGTTGCAACAATTCATTCTGACATTGCGCCGCCGATAAAAGATGAAATTATCGCCGACGTTGCAAAGGGCAAGTACCACATACTTTACATTTCGCCAGAAACACTTTTAAGCCGCAGTGACGTTGAAGACTTGATTGGCGATAGGCTGATTGGAATGGTTGTAATTGATGAAGCGCATATTGTCACGACCTGGGGCAAACAATTTCGTCCTGACTACTGGTACTTAGGAGATCACGTGCGGAAACTGCGTAAACGCCAATTTGAAGAAAAAGGGCGTTCATTTGTCATTGCAACTTTCACGGCAACGGCGATTTATGGCGGCGTCGAAGATATGTACAGCGAAACGATTGACAGTTTACATATGCTTGAGCCAATAACTTATTTAGGCTACATGAAACGCGATGATATTGCGATTAAGCTTGATACAACGCTGTTGACGCCTGGTGAACGTGCCGAATTTGGCATAGCAAAATACAATGACCTTGTAAGTGCGATTTACCGCGCAGAAATTTTTGACAAGAAAACTTTAATTTACTTCCCAACAGTTAGATTGATTGAAGATGCACGAACAATTCTTTCAAGTCGTGGTAAAGATAAAAATGTTGCATTTTATCACGGTCAACTGGGTCGAGAAGATAAGCTAGAAGGTTACGAAGATTTTTTCAGCGGCAAAAAGTTAGTTATGCTGGCGACAAAGGCTTTTGGTATGGGCATTGATATTGATGACATTGAAATTGTTATGCACTTTGCGCCAACTGGCAATGTCTGCGATTACGTACAGGAAATTGGGAGAGCTGCGCGGCGAAAAAATTTGAACGGTGAAGCGCATTACCATTACGATAAAAGCGATTTCAAGTACATCAACCGTCTTCATGGACTTTCCGCGATAAAAAAATATCAGCTCATAGCTGTCGTAAAAAAGATTTACGATATTTACAAGCTGAATAGAAAAAGTAATTTGCTTTTGGACGCCGAAAATTTCACGTACATTTTTGACGATTACGGCGACGAAAATTCCAGCATTAACAAAGTTAAAACGGTGCTTTTGATGATACAACGCGATTTTGAATTGAAATATGGCTTTTCGCCCATAAGCGTCCGACCCATTCCACTTTTCGCCGAAGGATTTTTTACCGTTTCGCCTTACAATCAAAAGAAAATCTGCGCAGATTTCGGCGATAACTGCCTTAAAGAAATTGAAAAAAGTTTAAATATTTGCCGCGTCAATCTCAAAATGATTTGGCGTCAAGATTATCAGCAGATGACTTTCCCGCAGTTCAAATATTTTCTGTACTCCAACAATGGCGAATTGGAATTTAATAAAAAATATCCGCTACATCCAGCGTTGTGTGTCACTATAGATTTTGCGGCTAACTTTATGGAAAAGTTTAAAAATTTGTGGCTTGCCTTCAAAAAATTTATTAAAGCCGCCATTCCTTTAAGAAAATATTTGTCAGTCGACGATATGGTTAAAAATCTTGTTGAACAGTGCGGCATTAATAAGTACAAGGCGCAAAGTGTCTGTGAAATTATTATGGCGGCAATGTCGGCTTGTATGCGCCTTCGCAGTAAAAAAATGAATCCTATGTTCGGTACAAAAACATTTGGCGAAGGAAACGTCAAATATTTTTTCACCGTGACGGTTAATTCTTTTTTTGGACGTACTGAACAACTTGTTAGAAAAATTTTTGAAGGTACGCGCGAAAATCAATTTTATTTGACGGAAGTTAATAATTCCGTAGCCAAAGAATACAGCGCAACGTTGGGAATTTTGGAGGCAATGGGTGCGCTTTCATTTAATATGACGGGCGGCGCGAACAGTCAAATTTTCATTCACATTAGTCAGATTGGAAACTTGAAAAAAATTTTAGATAAAAGTATTTGGTATCGCAATAGGATACTTGATGCCATTGCTGAACGTCACAAAATTTCCGTGAAAATGTTCAAGTACATTTACGAAGGAAATTTTACCAGCGCTGAAATTTGGGATTTGCTGGAAGATTATTTTGTCGGCAAACTTCCACCAGATTTACCAGACGACGTTTAAATTTAAAAATTTTCTCGGCTACCTTTTTTAATTTTAATCGACTTGTTGACGCCGCTTTTTTCGTCACGCGCCGTAACTTCCAACGTGCCGCTTTTATCGTAGCTGAAAGTAACGTTTATGACAGGAACGCCAGCAGGTGCCGTTTCTTCAATCTCCAACGACAAATCGCCATAAAATTCGTGCGCGTCAATGTCAGCAATGTTTTCACAATCCGCGCCCGCTTCGTAAATGTAAATTGGAATGGTCGTTTGTTCGTCCATAGTCGTCGTGTAAAGTTTAGTTTTTTCGCAGGGGTACACGTCGCCTTTACGAATAATCTTCGACAAAACTCTACTAACGCCGTCCGCCGCCAAAACTTCAACGCCCAGTGAATGTGAAATTATATCTTCAAATTTTTCCTGCGGCTCATCAATTTCCGTTTTCACGCCGCTAAACGTTTCAGCTACAAAACACGCGCCAACCGCAACTAAAGTTCCTAAATCAAGTTGCGTATCACTGCGCTTGCCAAAAATATTTTCAACGTCAGCTTTTACCTTCGGAATGTGACAACTGCCGCCAGCTAAAATTACTGTGCCAATTTCATCAAGCTTGAACTTGTCGCTATTCTCAATAAATTTATTTATGCGCGAAGTAATTTTTTCATACAGCGGCTGGCAAATTTCGTTGAACTTTTCACGTGTCAAATTAACGCTGAAGTCGTAAGTTTTGCCGTCGTGCTGAAATAAATTCATCAAGTCGGCAGTGTACGTTTCCTGTTCACTCAACGCGATTTTAGCGTCTTCAGCGGCTTCAAGTACGCGCCCTTTCATTGAATAGTATTCGTTATAGTCCAGCGTGGAATTTTTCTGCGCGGAAAGGTCAAGCCCTGTTTCATTCTGAATAATTTCAATGAAGTAGTTGTAAATCAACGTGTCGAAGTCATCGCCGCCCAATTTCCTGTCGCCGTCAATGTCAAGTGCTCGGTAGGTACGATTTTTTTGATCAGCCTGCAAAACGCTGATGTCAAACGTACCACCGCCTAAGTCCACGACAAAAATTTTTTCATCAAGCCCAAGTTCATGGACAACTGCAACTGCCGCCGCCATAGGTTCAGTGATAATCTGCAGGACGTTGAATCCCGCCGCAATGCCGGCTTTTTTAGTTTCGTCTTTTTGATTCGCCGTGAAGTACGCGGGAACGGTGATAACTGCGCTGACTACGGTGTCTTCGTCGCAGTGAAGTTTTTTAATAATTTGCCGCTTAACTTCTTTCAAAATTTCAGTGGCAACTTTAGTGGGCGTGAAAGTTTTACCGTGCGCCGTCCAGGTTTTTTCAAAGTCCGCCATATAAGTTTTAGACGAACGAATCACGTTAAGCGGATCGATAACGCCGCGCTTTTTAGCTTTTTCGCCGACAAAAATATTTTTATCTGCGTCGACGTACAGGACGGAAGGCAACATTTCGCCGCTACCTGCAAAGCGTATGAAATTTGGTCTGCCGCGTTTTAAATGGCAAGCCAGAGTATTTGTCGTCCCTAAATCTATTCCTACAAAAATTTCAACCATAAATATATTACCTACTCTCTAATCTCTAGTCGCTAAAACTTTTTCTT
>CAMJAZ010000206.1 GCA_946403735.1 uncultured Selenomonadales bacterium | reverse complement strand
TTGTTGCGGCTAGTTCCTTAGAAAAAGATTTTGAGGGTAGCGGCGGCAACATTGCTGGCGCTAAAAAAGTTGGCGCGGCTATTGCTAAAAAGGCACTTGAAAAAGGTATAACTGAAGTCGTATTCGATCGCGGCGGCTACATCTATCATGGACGTATTGCGGCGCTTGCTGATGCGGCTCGTGAAGGCGGATTAAAATTCTAAGTAAAGGAGGTTAGAACGTGCCAAGAAACGATAGAAATGATAGAAATGATGTCAACGAAACTCCTGAATTTGAGGAAAAAGTTGTGTTTATAAATCGCGTCGCTAAAGTTGTTAAAGGCGGTCGCAGATTTTCATTCAGCGCGTTGGTAGTCGTCGGCAACAAAAATGGTAAAGTCGGCGTCGGTCTCGGTAAAGCGGCTGAAGTTCCTGAAGCAATTCGCAAAGGCGTTGATGATGCGAAAAAGAATCTTATCGACGTTGCATTAAAGGATCGTTCAATTCCGCATGGCGTAGTTGGCGTATTCGGCGCAGGTCGCGTTATGTTGCGTCCAGCGTCAAAAGGTACTGGCGTTATAGCTGGTGGTCCTGCACGTGCCGTACTTGAACTTGCTGGCGTTCATGACATTCTTACAAAGTCGCTCGGCTCGTCCAATCCTAATAATATGGTTCGTGCAACTCTCGAAGGTTTAAAAATGTTGAAACGTGCCGAAGTCGTCGCAAATCTGCGCGGCAAAACGGTCGCTGAACTTTTTGTGTAAGGAGGCGTTGTAATGGCTAAGTTGAAAGTTACGCTGAAAAGAAGCCTTATAGGTCGTCCTGAAACGCAAAGGAAAACTGTTCGTTCGCTCGGACTTCGTAAGTTAAATTCAATTTCAGTATTGCCTGACGTTGCCACGATTCGCGGACAAATTTTCAAAGTCAAACACTTGGTAGCTGTTGAAGAAATTTCAGATGCAGACGCCGTAAAGTTTGATAAGAAGGCTAAAAAAGTTGCGGCTAAAGCTGATCTTGTTGAAGAAAAAGTTTCAGTCTCTAAAGATAAAGTTGTAGCTGAAAAAAAATCTGTCGACGTTAAAAAAGGTCCAGCGATTGCTGAAAAAGTTGTGAAGTCGTAGGAGGCTTAATTTATGAATTTACATACACTTAAACCCGCCGACGGTTCACGCAAAAAGGAAGTACGTGTAGGTCGCGGAATTGGCAGTGGCTGTGGCAAAACGTCTGGTCGCGGTCATAAGGGTCAAAAAGCACGTAGTGGCGGCGGAGTACGTCCAGGCTTTGAAGGCGGACAAATGCCGATTTACCGTCGCTTGCCGAAACGCGGTTTCAAAAATATTTGGGCGAAAAAATTTGCTGAAGTCAACGTTGAAACGCTTAATCGTTTTGATGACGGCGCGGAAGTCGATGCAGTTGCACTCGTCGAATACGGCATTTTGAAAAATGTTTTGGATGGCATTAAAATTTTGGGCAACGGCGAAATTACGAAGAAATTAACGGTTAAGGCGCAGGCGTTTACTAAATCCGCTAAAGCTAAAATTGAAGCGGCTGGCGGCACGGTTGAGGTAATTTAACGTGCTTGATGCACTTTCAAATATCTTCAAAATCCCTGAACTGCGCCAACGTATAATCTTCACGCTGATAATGTTTGCGGTCTTCAGAATGGGGACGCACATTCCAGTACCAGGCGTCGATCCAACGGCGATTGAACAACTTTTTAACAATGGAAGTTTATTTGGACTGCTGGATTTATTTTCTGGCGGCGCATTCAGTAAATTTTCCATATTCGCAATGAGTATCACGCCGTACATCAACGCGGCAATCATTATGCAACTGTTGACGGTCGTTGTACCGACGCTTGAGCAATGGTCTAAGGAAGGCGCAGAAGGTCACAAAAAAACTACGCGCGTTACTCGTAAGTTAGCAGTGATCTTAGCCTTCCTGCAAGCTATTGGAATGTCAATCGGTTTGAAAGCGGCAATTTTAAATCCCAATCCAGTCAACATTCTAATCATAGCGATAACGTTGACGGCAGGGACAACGCTTTTAATGTGGATTGGCGAACAGATAACCGCACAGGGCGTTGGTAACGGAATATCGTTGATAATTTTTGCGGGAATTGTCGCGGCACTGCCTAAAAATCTTGGAATGATTTTCAGCTACTTGCAGGCGGGTACAGTAAGCTATTTCAGCGTGTTACTGTTCGCAGTTATTGCAATAGCAATGATTGTCTTTGTTATCTACGTTGAGGCGGCATATAGGCGAATACCGATAACTTACGCTAAACGTGTTGCAGGGTCGAGAGCTTACGGCGGACATTCAAGCCACATTCCGTTGAAAGTCAATCAAGCTGGCGTTATTCCGATAATTTTTGCGTCAAGCGTGCTGATGTTCCCGATAACCGTTGTGCAGTTTATTGAAAATCCTGAAATACAGAAAATCGCGTCGTACCTGCAATGGGGGACGCCGTTGCAAACGTCAATTTACGTTGTACTGATAATCTTCTTTACGTACTTTTACACGGCAGTCACGGTGAAAATTCCTGATATGGCGGAGAATCTGAAAAAGTACGGCGCATTCATTCCAGGTATCAGACCAGGTCAACCGACTGAAGATTTTATCGATAAAGTTTTAACTAGATTGACGCTTGCGGGATCAATCTTCCTGTCATTTATCGCAGTATTGCCAACATTGATAGGTGGAGCAACGCATATTCAGGGCGTTTACTTCGGCGGAACGGCACTTTTAATCGTGGTTAGCGTCGCGCTTCATACGATGAAACAAATTGAAGCAATGGTCGTTATGCGGCACTACGAAGGCTTTATGAAATGAATTAAGAATTTAGAATTAAGAATGTAGAATTTTTTCTTAGTTTTTAATTCTTAATTCTTAATTCAACAAGGATGGAGGAATGAAAATGCAACTCTTACTTATGGGACCTCCTGGCGCTGGAAAAGGTACGCAGGCGGTCAAGCTGGTAGAAAAATTTAAAATCCCGCAAATTTCAACTGGCGATATGTTCCGCGCGGCAGTTAAAGCTGGTACAGAACTCGGCAAAAAAGCTAAAGCTTGTATGGAGTCTGGAAAGTTAGTACCCGATGAAGTTACAATCGGCATTGTACGTGAAAGATTGTCGCAAGATGACTGCAAAGGCGGTTTCATCTTGGACGGTTTCCCGCGTAATGTTGAACAGGCAAAGGCGCTTGAAAAAATTTTAGATGAACTCAATTTGAAGTTGACGAAAGTTTTAAATATTCACGTACCAGCCGCAGATTTGATTGAACGTGCAGTTGGACGCCGTGTTTGCAAAAATTGCGGTGCAACTTACCACGTCAAATTCAATGCACCGAAAGTTGAAAATGTTTGCGATAATTGCGGCGAAAATCTTTATCAACGCGCAGATGATAATGAAGAGACGATGAAAAATCGGCTTAGCGTTTATGAAGAATCGACGCGCCCACTTATTGACTACTACGAAAAAATTGGTCTGTACACTGAAATTGACGGAAGACAACCTATTGACAAAGTCACCGAAGAACTTGAAAACGTCTTGTACTCGGTGAAGGAATGAATCGAGGTAAAGACAATGTCAAAGCAAGACGTAATTGAAGTTGAAGGTAGAGTTGTTGAGGCTCTGCCCAATGCAATGTTTCAAGTTCAGCTGGAAAATGGACACGTCGTATTAGCGCACGTATCAGGCAAAATTCGTATGAACTTCATTCGCATTTTACCAGGCGACAAAGTCACAATTGAACTTACACCTTACGATCTTTCACGCGGCAGAATTACCTACCGTTTCAAATAGGAGTTGGCTATTTTGAAGACGTGGGAAGAACTTGACATTAGCGACAACTTCATTTTTCAAAATGTAATGAAAGATCCGCAAATTTGCAAGGAATTTTTGGAAAAACTTCTCGGTATAAGCATACGAAAGATAGATTATGTTGAGCTTGAAAAAGTTTTCGATTTCGGCATAGCAAGTAAAGGTATTCGCTTGGACGTTTACGTAGAGGATGAAAAGCAAACTGTTTACGATATTGAAATGCAGACAACAAATACACCGTATGACAGCTTGCCTAATCGAACGCGTTATTATCAATCCATGCTTGTGGCAAATTTAATAAAAAAGGGTCAAGATTATCAAGATTTAAAGAAAACTTTCGTCATTTTTGTCTGTACCTTTGATCCCTTCAAAGAAAATCTCAAAACATACACCTTCAAAAATCTTTGCGTCGAATCGCGCAATTTGGAACTGGGC
>CAMJAZ010000205.1 GCA_946403735.1 uncultured Selenomonadales bacterium | reverse complement strand
AAAAACTTTTTCATCCTTAATTCTTTTTAGCTAGTAGCTTGTAGCTTGTAGCTTGTAGAAAAATTTACTAGCTACCAGCTACCCGCTTGATTAGCTTGTGGCTCATTAGCTTGTAAATTTCTTAATTCTTAATTCTTAATTCTTAATTATCTTTTCAAGCCGTTGGCAGTTTCAAGCATTGAATCAGACGTTGTAACCGCCTTTGAATTTGATTCGTAGGCACGCTGTGAAATAATCATATTGACCATTTCTTCAACAATCTGAACGCCTGACATTTCAAGCGTTCCTTGAGTCAAAATTCCTGCGCCGTCCTGTCCTGGTGTACTTTCAATCGGCGCACCTGACGCGGCAGTTTCAAGGAACAAATTTTTTCCATACGCATGAAGTCCAGCGGGATTGACGAACCTAACTAAATTTATCTGTCCGATTTCAGTTTGTTCACCGCCAGCAGGAGTATCTGAAACGCGCCCATCTTGACTTATGACAAGGCTGTCAATCGTCGCGTTTTCGTCCAACGTAAGATTCGGAATGAGTAAAAAGCCGTCGCTTGTGACAAGTCGGCGTTCTGAATCAAGCTTGAAAGAGCCGTCGCGCGTGTAAGCCGTCGTACCGTCGGGAAGTTGAATTTGGAAAAAGCCTTCGCCTTGAATGCCAATATCACTAGGATTATCAGTCGTCTGCAAAGGTCCTTGCGTGAAAATTCTGTTCGTCGCTGAAACACGTACGCCAAGACCAATTTGCATTCCCTGCGGATATTGCGTACCGTCGCCACTAGCTCCACCAGCGTCGCGCAACGTTTGATAAACTAAATCTTGAAATTCTGCGCGGACTTTTTTGTTGCCGTACGTGTTGACGTTAGCGATGTTATGTGCAACTACGTCCATATTTTTCTGCTGGGCGATCATTCCTGACGCCGCAGACCATAAAGATCTCATCATAACTAAGACAGCCTCCTTGAAAGAGTTGAAAAAATTCTTTGTAAACTTTATCGTTCGGCGAATATTTTAAATTAACCGTTCGCCTTCGTCAATTAAAATTAAACGGCGTCTGAAAATTCTTTTCGTGACTTGTAATTTTTTCTTCGACAAAGTAAAATTACTTTTAAATTCATTCGTGAGGGTAAAAGCTTTGAAGATAAAATTATTTTGGCTGGCAGATTTTTTAATTTCAACAATCGTAACTTCCTACGTTTACTTTACAAACACCGTTGACGCAGCGATTGACACGGGAATTTCATTGTTCATAGCATTTTCACCAATCGGTTTAATTTTGGCGTCCCCTGCCGTATTACAATTTGCACGCGGCGTTTTGGAAAAAGATAACGTGACAGTCAACCGATTGAAGGCGATTGAAAATTTTCCTGAAGTTGACACCGTCGCCGTGCCGATGAATAAATTTTTGACGGACGGAGATTATTTTGTCACAGACTTAGTGCCAATCGGTTTATCGCAACCTTCACTTTTAGGCGTAGCGGCAACTGCTGAACAAAAATCTGCAAGTACGCTCGGCAGAGTCATCTACAAGACGGCGGCAGGTCGTGGACTTAAAATTCAAAATATCGCCGCCAGTAAAGAATTTGCTGGGCAAGGCGTCGAAGTCATTTCAAGCGGCAGTACGATCCGATTGGGTACGCCTGAATGGGTTGAAAGTCAAGGCGTCGCCATTGGAAATTCTCTGCTTACCAGAATTGACAAACTTTGCGTCTATGGAAAAACTGTTTTAGTTTTGGGCATTGGCAGAATGGCGCGTGGAATTATCGCGTTGAAAGATGAAATAAATTTTGACGCAAAAGAATTTTTAATGTTGCTTAAGCGTAAAAAATTTATCACAGTAGCGTTGACTGCGGCAGGTAAAAAGACGGCTAAAAGTTTGGCGAAAAATTTTAATTTGGACGCCGTGAAAACAAATTTGTCGCCAGCTGATAAATCCCGCGAAGTGAAAATTTTACGCGCACAAGGTCACACCGTCGCCGCCGTTTCAAATGATCGTGACGATATGCCCGCGCTATTAGCCGCTGACGTTTCAATCTTTTGGCAAGAAAATAAATTGGCGTCGCTGATTGATGAAGACGCTGAACCTACTGAACGCGAAGGTAGCAAGCTTGCCGAAATTCGGGCGGAACTTGAAAAAATTCCGCTTGTCGATGACGACGAACAAGTTGGTACTGCGGAACAAAATTCAGCTACTGAAAATAAACCAGTTGAAAATACAAATGAAAAAGTTGACTACACTGACGCGGTAATTGATTTAGAAATTCCAACGCTGAAACATTTTTTCACGATACGAAAGATTGCCCTGCGTGCCGCCGATTTAATCAAGATGAATCGTTACATTACATATTTTTCATGGTGCTTACTGATTCCCGCCGTGCTGATGAATACGCTTGCCGAGCCGCCGATTTATATTAAACCGTTTATGGCGATTGGTGGTTTAGCGGCTTGCATTGCGCTGATTTTATTAAACTCACTGCGTATGCGAAATGTTGACTAAATTTCCATTTACATTATAGATTAAAGCTGATACAATAAATTTGTTTCAGAAAATTTTTTTTATTGGAGGGATAAATTTGGATAGCAAAGTTTTATTTAATGTGCAGTACGGGCTTTTCGTCCTTAGCTCAAAGTCTGACGTGAAGGATAACGCTTGCATTATCAATACTGTCACGCAGGTTACGGCGGCGCCAATTTCTAAAGATAGAATTTCAATTTGCGTCAACAAATCTAACTACACGCACGATTTAATTGCGGCGTCGAAAAAGTTCACCGTGTCAATCATCAGTGAGGCGGCAACTTTCGATCTTTTCAAACATTTCGGCTTTCAATCTGGAAAAAACGTTGACAAGTTCGCTGACTTCGACAAAGTGAAACGTACGGTAAACGGTACGCTTGCCATTACGGAAGGTACAAATTCTTACATTAGTGCCAACGTTATTAATCAAGTTGAACTTGACACGCATTCAATTTTCATCGCGGAAGTTGTCGACATGGAAAAATTTAACGACGTTCCTTCCACGACGTACAATTTCTATCAATCGCATATTAAGCCGAAACCTCAACCAGTTGCTAAAACTGCGGAAGGTAAAACTGTATGGCGTTGCAGAATTTGCGGCTATGAATACGTTGGCGATGAAATTCCAGCTGATTTTGTTTGCCCAATCTGTAAACACCCTTCAACAGATTTTGAAAAAGTTGCTCCAGTTGCTGAAAATGCTGGCGAGAAAAAATCTTTGAAGGGTACGAAGACTGAACAAAATTTGCGTGACGCTTTTGCTGGCGAATCTCAAGCTAGAAATAAGTACACTTACTTTGCGTCGGTTGCTAAGAAAAACGGTTATGAACAAATTGCCGCGCTGTTTTTGAAAACGGCTGATAATGAAAAGGAACACGCTAAACTTTGGTTTAAAGCATTGGGCGAATTGGGCGACACTGCGGAAAATCTTTTGCATGCGGCAGAAGGCGAAAATTTTGAGTGGACAGATATGTATCCGAAAATGGCTGATGAGGCTGACGCCGAAGGTTTCCACGAATTGGCGCAACAATTCCGTGACGTAGCGGCGATTGAAAAACATCATGAGGAGCGCTACAGAAAACTTTTGAAAAATGTTGAAGCGCAAGAAGTTTTCAAGAAAGCTGGCGTACAAGTTTGGGAGTGCAGAAATTGCGGACACCTTGTTATTGGAACTGCCGCGCCTGACATTTGCCCAGTTTGCAATCATCCGCAAAGTTATTTTGAAATTAACGCTGAAAATTATTAATAGGTTGTAGGAAAAAATTCTTAATTCTACATTCTTAATTCTTAATTCGTAGAGGGTAGGGATTGGTACGGCAAATTTAATTGACACGCATTGCCATTTGAACGATGAAAAATTTTCCGAAGACTTAGACGAAGTTTTAAGCCGCGCAGAAAAAGTGGGCGTCACGCGAATAATAAATTTTGGCGACACGTTGACAAGTTCCGCGCAGGTCGTAAAGCTTGCCGAAAATTTTAGCGGAATGTACGCTGGCGTCGGTATTCACCCGTCGGAAATTGAAAACTTCGACGAAAATAAATCAGTTGACAAAATCGTTGAGCTTGCCGCGCAGAAAAAAGTTGTGGCGATTGGCGAAATTGGATTGGATTATTACTGGGAAAAAGATTCAGCGGTACGATTGGAACAACAGCGCACTTTCATTGAACAGTTGGACATTGCGCGACAATTAAATTTGCCCGTCTGCATTCACAACAGGGACGCGCACGGCGACACGTTACGC
>CAMJAZ010000204.1 GCA_946403735.1 uncultured Selenomonadales bacterium | reverse complement strand
CTGTTCCACCATCAAGCTGGGTTATTGTAGTAGCCGCAGAAGTATCAGTGCTGGCAAAGCCGTAGTAATTGTACTGGTCAGTATTATAGTAAACGGTAGTATCCGTGTATTCTGTATCAGAACTAGGATTATCCGTATCCTTAAGTCTGGTCGTGATAGGAGTAATGGTTTCATTTGCAGTCCAGCCTGCAGTAACGGTAACGTGATTACTAACTGCACCAATAGTAGCAGTATCCGAAGAATAATTAACACTAAGACCAGTTGTTGCATCTCCAGTAATAGTTTCAGTCTCAATGGAGAATTTCTGCAAATCGAAGATATACTCGGGATTTTTCGTTGTCATAAAGATTGGCGTCGAAACCCGTCAAATGCGGGAAAAGACGCGCTCCACCTCCTTAAAACATTTACAAAAAACTTTTTCGCTCTAGAGCGAACGGGCGAAAAATAATTAAGAATTAAGAATTAAGAATTAGTGAATAGTTGAGGTTGGCGCGTAGTCGTTAGCCTTTAGTGTCTGTTATTTCCTAAAAGCTAATGGCTACAAGCCGTGCTACAAAATCATTACGCATTCCTAATTGCACATTCCTAATTAATAGAACGCTGCCCGATAGCGTAAAAAATGACAAAACCTCACGACGCTAAGTGTTCAATTCCGCGTGGGTAAGCTGAACTCGTCGAATATTGAGTACCTTAACAATCACTTCCTCTCGCGGATACGCAAAGCGTCAAATATTTCAAACTAGCATCTTTGTTACGTATGACACGACGCTAGTGGTAAACTGGAATGGAACTCAAGAATAAGTATGAGTCCTGCGACTAAACCTTAGGCGAGTGATCAATTCGCGGCTTAGTCAACTCGTCGGAAACGTCCTTGTCTCAATCGGCGCTATTTTATAACCAAACTTGCCTTCGTGTCAATACTTTATCGTGATTTAAACCTATAGACTTAAAAGTCTGAATAAAATTTTAATGAAAGGTTAATGAAAAGTCAACAAAAAATTTAGCTTATTTTTTTGAGAATACAGCATTTTAGCTTTTAGCTTTCATTACGAATTAATAATTCCTAATTACGCATAAAAAAATTTCCCCGACGCTTAATCGAGGAATTTTTCTGCAATATTTCATAGTTCAAAATCTCTACCGTTTCATACGAACAACTGTAACTTTTGGTTCAACGTGAGGCTTAAGCTCCATAATCATGAAGGAGCCGCGTTGATCGTCACGAGGACGCGCAGCACTGCCAGGATTTAAAATTAGTGGTGGACCGCTAATGTATTCGACAACGTGCGTGTGTCCATAGACGGCAATGTCAGCGCCTTGAGATTCCGCCGCCTCCATAATATATTCCTGCGTGTAGCGGACACCGTAGTTATGCCCGTGCGTAATAAAAATTTTGTGTTCAGCAACTTCAACAATTCTTTCGTAGCAAGTATCACCAGTAGGCCAATCGCAATTTCCAGCAACGCCGTAAACTGGGACACTAACAAGTGACTGCAAATATTCAGCGTCTGGCGTACAGTCGCCCATATGTAGCCACATATCCATTTTTGTCGCGATACTTACTGCATGATCAATCGAATTCCAATTACCATGTGTGTCGCTGATTAAACCAATAAACAACCCCATCACCTTCTTGTAGCCCAAAAATTACAATGAATTTAAATATCCCTCCAATAGCGGCAGAATTTTTTTAAACGCTTCGCCACGATGACTTATTAAATCTTTTTCAGCGGCAGTTAGTTCAGCCATTGTCTTTGAATCGTTAATGTAAAAGTACGGGTCGTAGCCAAAGCCGCCATTGCCACGCGGAGAAATTTTTATTGTGCCGTCAATCTTACCGACCGTCAAAATTTCTACGCCTTCATCAATGAAACATAACGCGCAACGATAATCAGCGGTTGACTTTTCAACGCCAACTTTTTTTAACTCCCTCAAAAGTACGCTGTTATTAGTGCCGTCGTCAGCGTGATAGCCAGCATACCGCGCAGAATTTACGCCAGGTTCACCGTTAAGCGCGTCAACTTCCAAGCCTGAATCATCAGCAAGACAAGCAATTCCAGTAAGTTCGTGAAAAAATTTTGCCTTAATTCGCGCGTTGTCTTCAAAAGTTTTTCCGTCCTCCACAGCGTCAGGCAAGTTGTCAAAATCTGCCAGCGATAAAACTTGCACGGGCAACTTTGATAAAGCCGCCGTCATTTCACGTAACTTGCCATTGTTCCGCGTCGCAATTAAAATTTTCTTCAACGTCACAACTCCTAACCAATCCTGCCGACGTACCACGCCAAATTTCCAAGCGCGTCTTTCTGTACGTCGAAAAGTTTTTTTACGCCGACTTCCGCTAAATCTAAAAGTTCATTTAAATCTGCGCGGGTAAAAGATTTTTTTTCGCCAGTAATTTGAACTTCGACAAGTTCACCTGCGCCAGTCATCACGACGTTACAATCAGCTAACGTTTCAAAATCTTCCGAGTAGTTCAAGTCTAAAAGTTTCACGCCACTTGCTGAAATTCCTGCCGAAATTGCCGCAACAAAATCTTTCACGGGAAAAATTTTTTCATCTTCATAAATCGTCGTGAACGCCTCAACCATTGCAACGAACGCGCCAGTTATCGACGCCGTGCGCGTGCCGCCGTCAGCTTGCAGTACGTCGCAGTCAACAGTAATTGTCCTTTCGCCGAACGCCGACAAATCTGTCACTGCGCGGAGGGAACGTCCAATAATCCGTTGAATTTCAGCCGCCCTGCCGTTAGACTTACGAACTGCGCGAGGGTCAGTGGAGCCTGGCAACATTGAATATTCTGCCGTAACCCAGCCTGTACCTGTACCTTTCAAAAATGGCGGAACTTTATCTTCAACCGTCGCCGCGCAGATAACTTTCGTATTTCCCATTTCAATAATCGCTGAACCTGCAGGGTGCATTTGAAAATGCCGCTCTAAAAAAATTTCGCGTAACTGATTATTTTTTCGACCGTCAATCCTTGTCAATATATTTCCACCTCAATTCAAATTAATCACCACAAATTGGACAAGTCACGAACCATCTGCCTTCTTTTTCAAGATGATAGTTAAAGTAATGTTTCAAAAGTTTATGGTTAGTATCATGGCGGCAATGATTCTTTACCCAAAAAGCGCCGCAATTTTCACAGAAGAGATAATATTTCGGCTTTCTCCCAGTAAATTGTTCACTTATGATAACATTCGTTGAGCCGCATTGCCAACAAGTTTTCCACGCGTCCATATAGTATTCAAAAATCATTTGAAAGTAAGCCGTTAAATTTTCTTCAGATTGGTTGACAATGCCTTCTTCGTCAACTTGCGGCAAAAGATAGAATGAACCAACTTGCCTATAGGAATTTTTCCAGCTGTTAAAAATAACGTACTTTCCAAAAATTTTTGCGGAATTTTCATTGCGGCTTTTATCCGTGTGGACAATCAACGCCGCTGAAACATCAACGTCACAATCTTTTTTTAACTCTGCAATATATTTTTGGGCGCAAACTTCTTTAATATCTTTTTGTATCCAATATGTTTTCGACATTTCAGCGTAATTTCTATATTTCGCATCCAAAATAAAAATTTTTGTACAATCCCTAACAGTAACTTTGAATAGAAAGTCAGGGCGCTTGTAACTTTGCACGCCTAAAGAAAATTTTAGTTGCGTGTCGTAAAAAATTTCCAATTTCATATCGTGCATTCCATTCAATTTATGCATCAATCGAATTGCAGGACGATTTTGGAATTTGCGCTCGGGCTTGAAGTCAGAAAAAAATTCGCGGAAAATTTTTAGATAATCATTTTCGTTATTATGTGTCTGCCAACCTTGTTTAACGATAAGAAATTCTAAAATTTTCGCCAACACCCAATATTCATAAATACGGTCAGTTTTTTCATTAAGGATTTTATTTTCATCAGCCTTAAAGGAAAAATTTAAAATCTCGTCCAAATCGCGCAGTTTAATATAAACTTTATGGTAATTTTTATCGTTGGTGAAAATTTGCGTCATACGTCGACGCTCACTGCAATTTTCAACGTTATGAAAAATTTTCAGTGCTAAACACTTATCCAAATTTTTCAAAATGCGTTCAAGGATAGCATCTTCAACGACGCCTTCCGCAGTCAAATCAAGTTGATTGTAAAAGTATTCATTCTGGCGAACATTCAATAATTTTTCTTCGTAATTCATTGCAACTGCCTGCTCTTTACATTGCAACTCAACAATTTTGTTTTGAATATTCGTCGCATTAGCGCGGCAAATTTCCCATTGCCAA
>CAMJAZ010000203.1 GCA_946403735.1 uncultured Selenomonadales bacterium | reverse complement strand
TGTAGAAAAGCACGGAGTCAATAAGGAACTTCGTGCAAAAGGGAAGGTTGCCGAACTCGCCTGTGGCTACGGCGGCGGCGTAGGCGCATTAAAGGCTATGGGCGCTGACAAAATGGGATTGAGTGACGCCGATATGGAAGGCATAATCAAGAAATGGCGCAAAGCCAATCCTAAAATTAATAATCTCTGGTATGCGGTTGAAAATTGCGCTACATATGCGGTGCGTAACAAAACGTTCAAAACTTGTCGTAAAGGTGTAACCTTTGAATGTGTCGATGACTACTTGTTTGTGTATTTACCGAGCGGCAGAAAAATTTCGTATTTTAAGCCGAAACTTGTCAAAGACAGCAACGGCAGAGAAACGCTGACATACGAAGGCACGACGCAAACTAATAACGGTTGGGGTGTACAGAGTACATGGGGCGGTAAAATAGTCGAAAATATCGTACAAGCTATTGCTCGTGATTGTCTGGCGACGGCGATGCTCAATTTAAATCATTTCGGCTATAAAATTGTAATGCACGTCCACGACGAAGTGATACTTGAAGTCCCTGAAGGAGAAGGGAGTTTGGAACACGTCTTGAAGATCATGAGTCATTCGTCAAAATGGGCTTCGGATTTGAAGTTAAATGCGGAAGGTTACGAGACCGCCTATTACAAGAAAGATTAATCGCTGATTCTTGTAAAATCTTTCTTGTAATTTTGAAAAAAAATAAGCTGAATGTCAGGCTTGTTTGCTGTACGCTTTTTTAAAGTGAAAAAGTTTGCGAAAATGTGTTATAAGAGTTGCGCAAAAAGTTTTAAGCTAAAGGCAAAGGAAATATTCAGCATGGAAAGCGATTAACAAAAACAGGTAACACTTGCAGGGAGGTCGCGAATGTCGAATATAGTGAGCGAACCGACAAATTCTCAGATAGCTCATTTGCAGGAGATAAACGAAAAATTTCAGAAGGAATTAAGCAAGGTAAAAGAAGAAAATCGGAAGTTGAAACATATAATAGCGTATGGAAATATTTCAACGCTGTCGACGTTGGTGGATCAGTATATGGAATATAGCCGAGTGCATTTGAAAAAGATAGCGACGGAAATCCAGCTTAGCGATTACGAAGAGGAAAGTACGGTAGAAGTACAGTCATTGATAGAGCATTTGGACTATGTAAAAATGGAATTGCACAAGTTGATAGCAGTAGGCGAGGAAGGGCTGGTGGTTCATAACGACAATTTAAAAGCAGATGTCCGATTGGCACGGGAATTGATACCGGAATTGGAAAGCATAATACAGTTACACGTAGGCGCAGAGCAAAGTGAAGAATTGAAAGCAGTTTTGACGGATTTTGCGAAAAAGTTCAAAAAATTTTTATAAATGTTTGACGGAGTGGAGAAAAGATAAGATAATGATAAAAAATTTTGGAGAGCGTCTGCGGGAATTGAGAAAAGAGCGCGGAATACCAATATATGAAATGGCGGCAAAATTGGGAATATCCAGAAACACGCTGACAAATTGGGAACGCGGAGAAAAAGAACCGCATTCGATAGAGGTGTTGGAAGGAATAGCAAAAATATTAGAAGTGCCGTTGAAAAGTTTATTGGTAGAAGAAAGCGAATCTGATATAGGAAATAATCCGGTAATAAAGGATTTGCAAAGGCGCGTCGTGCGCTTGGAACAAGTTTTTGCTAAACTCGGAAGTTAAGGAAAAGTTGTGTTATTTGGGGGTGTTGTTTTGGAAAATGACGATAATAAAGGCTTGGAAAATATCCTGAAAGAAATTACGCCGACGGAAGAAAAAATAATTTATGTCGATGTATACGAGCTGGAATCGAATCCGAAAAATTTTTACGGCTTGAGAGATATAGACGGTCTTGCGGGATTGATAGCAGTTTCGCATTTTGTTGAGCCGTTGACGGTTTTTCAGAAAGCCGACGGCAAGTATGTGATAATATCGGGGCATCGTCGTCGCGCGGCGATACAAAAACTTTTGGAAGACGGCGTATATAATGAGCGTAAGTTGCCGTGCATAGTGAAAACGCCGGAAAAAATTAGTATCGAGCAGGACAACGGGGAAACGGTAGAATTTGACGAAGATGCAGTAAATATGTTGCATTTGATAGCGTCGAATCGCGGACAACGTGAAGAGAGAACCGTAGAAGAAAAATTGCAAGAAATAAGGTTCTTGGAAAAATTTGCAAAGGCGATTTATCATCAGAAAGACAGGGGAACGCGGGGACGTTTTCGCACATTTTTTGCAGAAGAAATTTTGAATATATCAAAGTCGCAACTTCAACGCCTTAACTCAATGGAAAAACTGACGGATGAAGTCAAGCAGGCAGTGGACGATAAAAAAATCAGTGAGACGGCGGCAATGGAATTGGCAACGATGACGCCTGAAGAGCAAAATGCAAGTCTTGAAAAAATTTTGTCTGGCGAAGTAAAAGGAACGGTACAAGAAATTCAAAATATGAAAGCGCCTAAAACGGAAGTTGCCGCAGAATCCGAAACAGAAAAGATTGTTGAAAAAGAATCCGTAGTAGAAAAATTGACGTATCCGAAAAATCTTTTGCCGCAAAAAACTTCATCTGATGAAAGTGCCGAAAAAATTATTTCGGTAGGAACAATGATAGAAGTGCCGGAAGAATTTGAAGACCCGCAAAAAGAAGCGGAAGAATGGTTTTATAAGGAACGTCTAGCTTTCTACGAGATGATGTATAACGAAGCCAAACGTCGCAGTGAAGAAGAAACAAACGAACTCAAAGCGGCGCAATGGGGAATAAGGGCGTCGGTGGCTCGCTACAATATTGAAGAATTGAAATTGCAACACAGCGGTTGAAGAAAGGTAATTGCGGGACAAAAATCCTGCAATTTTTTATTTAATGGAAGAGGTGAAAGAAATGCTCCATAAATTTAAGCCGGACTTGACATTGTATCTGGCGGAAGAGGCGTTGAAACAAAAATTCAGTGCAGACAAGAGCGGCTTGGAAGAAATTGTAGAGATACAAAAGGAATGTCGGGATTATTTATCAACGGCGAATATACGCAGAATTTATGCGCGAATGATGAAACTGGAAGTAACGAAGATAATGGTAGAAACCGTTTATAAATCTTTGACGGCAGAGGAACAAGAGTTTGTGAGATTGAAGTACCGAGATAAAAAGCAGATGGTGGCAATATCGCTGAAGTTGCATATATCGTTGGCGCAATTAAATATACATCATCACGCAATTTTGGAAAAAACGTCGGAATTTATGCAGTACAGATTAAGCGAGGAAGATATTTTCAAGCGAGAAAAAATAGCAAACATGATAACGTTGCTCGGAAAAATAATTGAATTTGCAGACAAGTACGATCCTACACGAAAATTTATAAGCGTGGGTTGGCTGGAAGTAATAACAGATCGCCATGAAAAATATCAGGGCTTATTGCTAAAAATGGAAGAGGTATTGGGAACAAAGACTCTTCATTCGCAAATAATTTTTACGCGAATGGAAAATTCGCAAATGAAGATAAAGGAAATAGCAACAATTTGTAATGTAGATAAAAGTATAGTCAGTCGCGTTTTGAAAAAATTCGCAGACGCCGCGAGACCGTATTTAGAATGATGAAGTATGTATCAGAGCTGTTCCGCCGTAGGAACGGCTTTTTTTGTTGGAAAAGCAAAAACATAAGATTTTGACAAGGATAAACTGTAATAAACTAAGGCAGAAAAAGGAGGTGACCCAAATGAAGAAAGCCGTAATTTTTTTGAGCTTGTGTGTAGTGTGGCACGTAGTTTTCAAAATGTTGGAAGGAATATTTTATTTTAATGTGACAACAAGTCTGCCGACAGGGTTGTATTTGAGAGTGCCAAGTACAAATTATCGGCGTGGAGATTATGTAGTATACGAACCGACAGAAGAAGTAAAAAATATAATTATACAAAATAAGTGGGGAAATGCAAAGTATGACTTTTTGAAAAAAGTTGGAGCGTTGGAAGGAGATACGTATTCCGTCAGGTCAGATACGCTGATATTTGAGATAAACGGGCAGTATATCGGGAAGGTTTACGAAACGGATAACAGAGGAAATGAACTGCCAAAATTGAGAGGAGAATTTAAAGTGGAGGAAGGCTATATTTTGCCGATAGCGACAAGTGCAAGGTCATTTGACGGCAGATACAGCGGGACAATACCGGAAAGTAGAATCAAGGCGAAAGTAATTCCAATTTTAACTTGGTAGAAATGTGCCCATAATGGGCAATGGCATTAACTTAACGAAAAGGGAAAAAAATTTTAAGATAGTCCTGA
>CAMJAZ010000202.1 GCA_946403735.1 uncultured Selenomonadales bacterium | reverse complement strand
AATTAAACTGTCCGCAGAAATATTTTCAAGCTCATTGCGAATGCCTTCATACATATTTTTTGCTTGACGTTCACTTTCTTTAAGCGCGGTAATGTCAAAGTATAAGCAGTACGCGTACCAAATGCCGCCCTCCTCGACGAAAGAATAATGGACGTTGACCCAAAGCCATCTACCTTTAACAGTACGCTTGCGAATGTTTAAGCTGTTAGTTCCATTTCGCGTAACGTGATTTTGGAAAAGGTACGCTACTTCCTTGCGGTCGTCAGGGTGAATACTATTCATAGCGCCGCCGCTTTCCATAGCGATGAACTCTTCGACGGTACCTTCAATCATTTCAATAAATTCTTTCGAGCACCAAATTGGGAAATATTTTCCGTCTGGTTCGACGCGCATTAAAACGGCGTTGGTGTCCAACGAGTGAAAAATTTTTTCAAAAAAGTTTGGTGTAAAGTTTTGCATATTTCCCTACCTTGATGTTATTTTAGCTTTTATGTGTTAGCTTTTAGCTTTTAAATTTTTATGATAAAATAAATTTCCAGGATTAAAAGGAGTTGATAAATTGAAAGATTTACTTGACGTACACACGCACACGACTGCTAGCGGTCATGCGTATAGCACATTGCGCGAAAATATGTCAATGGCTAAGGCTAAAGGATTGGAACTTGTCGGAATTTCTGATCACGCGCCACATATGCCTGGTAGCGCTCATGAATATCATTTCTTAAACTTCCATGTAATTCCGCGTGACGCTTATGGAATTAAGTTGATGATAGGCGCGGAGTTAAACATTATCGACTATTGCGGCAGTACAGATTTATCTGCGCGGGTACTTAAAGGGCTTGACTACACCATTGCAAGCTTGCACAATCCCTGCATTGAATCTGGCAACGTGGAGGAAAATACGGAGGCGTTAATCGGTGCAATGCGCAATCCTAACGTCGTCATAATCGGTCATCCTGACAATCCGCGTTATCCTGTCGACTTCGATAGACTTGCTAAAGCGGCTGTCGACAATAAAGTTTTGCTGGAAGTCAATAACAGTTCGTACAATCCCAACGGCTACCGCGTAGGTTCTCGCGAAAATGCTAAATTTATGCTTGCCGCTTGTAAAAAATTTGGCGCGGAAATTATTATGGGAAGTGACGCGCATATTGACTTCGACGTTGGAAACCATACAACTTCACAAGAAATTTTACGCGAAAATAATTTTCCAGCTGAACTTATTGTAAACTACGACGTTGAAAAATTTTTGTCCTACGTGAATTTTAGAAAATCTTTAACTTCCCTTTAATTTGCCAAATATGAAAATTTACCTTCAAACATTAAGAAAATTTTTTCGCAAAAAAAATACTCGGTTGCTTGCCGAGTTTTTTATTTATTTTTTCTAAAGACAGCGTATAAAATTTTTCAAGCGGCATTTAATTTTTTTCAAGTACAACAGTAGCCGTAGCATAATCAAGGGAATGACTAAGCGATAAAAAAATTTTGTCGACGCCAATTTCTTGTGCTAAGTTTTTCGCGTCGCCGTACAAAAAAATTTCTGGTTGTCCGCGCAGATTGTTTACAACTTCGACTTCCTTTAACGCAGTGAAAATACCAGTACCTAATGCCTTGAAAAAAGCCTCCTTAGCGGCAAATCTAGCAGCATAAGAGGCGGCGGCACGTTGTCCACGACTTTCACAATAATTTATTTCCGTGTCAGTGAAGACGCGCCGTTTAAAATGTTCACTGTCAACAGCGCGTCCAACACGTTTAATTTCTATTATGTCGTTACCAATTCCAATAATCATTTTTTTAGTTAGTAGTTTAAATATCTTCAGTTTAACACTTGCTTTAATGCATCTAAAAGTTTGTCGTTGTCTGCAGTATCACGGACGGATACTCGAACATAATTGCCAGTTTGAATTTTCGATGACAAATCTTTCACGAAAATATTAAAATCGGTCAATAAAATTTTGGTCAACTCTTTTGACGAAATATCGCCTGTAAGTTCAATCATAATATAATTTGCTGCTGAAGGAATTGTACGCACGCCTGAAATTTTTTGAAGTTCACTGTAAAAACGAGAGCGCTCTATTCTAAAATTTTCTAGCGCTTTAATGTAATCTTTTTTATACTTTTCATAAATTTGCATATAAAATTCCGCAAAAGAATTTATATTCCAAATGGCAACGTCAGACTTCACGGCATCAATAATTTTTTCATTTCCAGAAACCATAATGCCCAAACGAATTCCAGCCACGCCGAAAGATTTTGAAATACTTTTTATTACACAAAAATTTTTATTGTCATCAATAATTTTCTGCTCAATCAAGGTGTCATTTTCGTCTGCAAAGTCAATGAAACTTTCATCAATGACAAGGAAAATTTTTTTGTCACGCGCCCAATCAATCAGTCGCATAATATCAGATTTTGGAATATAATTGCCAGACGGATTGTCGGGATTAATGACGATAAGCGTTGAAATATTTTTATCACTAAAATAATTAATCAAGTCATCGGCATTGTAAGAAAAATTTTTGTTCTGCGACGTGAAAACAACCGTGTCGGATTTATCGTAACGGTTGGGATATTCTTCAAAAGTCGGACGAACAATTCCAATTTTCCCTGTAAGCATATACATTAAAGATTTTATTAATTCAGCCGCGCCGTTGCCAATGACAATATTTTTTTGTTCAACTCCAAAATTTTTTGCAGCAAGTAATGAATTGACGAACATACCCGAAGGATATTGCGTCAAAAGTTTTTCGGCATTTGATTTAAATTCGTCAATTAGTTTCGTCGGAGGGAAATAAGGATTAACCAAGTAACAAAAATCCAACATATGCGGATAGCGCCAATAACCGCCATAACGTTTTTGAATAAGTTCAAGTTTTTCATAATCATCGAGGGCAAACATAGATGACGCGATGTCCAAATCTTGAATGTCATCAATTTCGTACCAAAAATAACGTTCTCTACCCCCCCCCATGCGCACTGTATCAAGTCTTTTTGCTTTTATTTCTGGGTCGTCCAAAATTGAAATGACGCGCAAAACTTGTTCGTAATATTCATTATTGCCAAGCGCCTTTGAATAGGCGTCCAAGAAAGGCACGTACTTTGTTTCAGAAAAATGTTTGCTGAATTTATAAATATTTACGGTCTTGTAATATTCGTTACGTTCATTAAATTTAAATCGGTTACCAGGAACAAAATTTTTTATTTTATCGTCTTCATCAAGTTTAAGGCAGGTTCCGTCCATCCAACTTTCATATTTATCAACCAACGCCAAAGTGTCGCGCGGATCTTCAATCAGCGAATCTAAAACAGAATCGTCAAAAATTAAATCTGATTCGAGCAAAAGAGTATCTTCGCGACAAAGATACTCACGCGCCAAAAACAGCGAATAAATATTGTTGGTCTTATCGTAAATCGGATTGTTGACGTAAGCAACGGGCGTTTGAACATTCAGCGTTGAAATATAATCAATAAGTTTTTGCCCTTTATAGCCTACAACAATGACAACGCGCGACAAATGATGACGTTCCAACTGTTTGAGCATTCTTTCAATCAACGTCACACCGTTTACTTTCACCATGCATTTTGTATTGTATTGCGTCAAATTTTTCAGGCGTTTTCCCATTCCTGCTGCTAAAATTATTGCCTGCATCGCTATATCATTCCTTCAGTTTTTTTACACATAAAACAATCCAACATGAAATCATCGTTCCAATAACCTTTTTTACTATACCTGTCAAAATTTACGTAAAAATTATTTCGCCCAGATAATCTAGCTATTTTGCAACTATGTCGGCGTCACTTTGTGAGTGAAAGCCTTCATTTGGATTGAATGAAAGTGTACGCGCAATTAAAATTTCGACGCGACGGTTTTTCTGTTTATTCTCTGGCGTATCATTCGGCGCTATCGGTCGGTATTCGCCGTAACCAATCGCTGAAAATCTAGCTGGATTTAAATTTGCGTTAATCGACAGCAAAAACTTCATAAAAGTCATAGCGCGAATTGAACTTAATTCCCAGTTGGACGGAAATTGCGGCGTATTAATAGGGTCAGTGTCGGTGTGTCCTGAAATTAAAACGCGCTCGGGAACTACCGCTAAAAGTCCTGCGACAATCGGTCCAATACGTTGTGATTCTTCGACTAATTCCGCCGAACCTGAAGGGAACAACGCTTTTTCCTTAATGCGAATCATCAAGCCTTCTTCTTCCATTTGCGTGGAAAGCTCTTCCTGCAATTCATTCTGTTCAATGTAATTGTCCAACTGTTCCTTCAAATTTTCTAAACTTTGATTTTCTTGAATGTACGCATCATT
>CAMJAZ010000201.1 GCA_946403735.1 uncultured Selenomonadales bacterium | reverse complement strand
ATAATTTTAGTGTGTATTTGTATGGGCGCGTTAGGCTACACTACGGCTGAAAATGGTTTAAATGTTTCACTGCAAAGAAACGCTCGCTCCAACATTAACGCCATTATCGAAATGTTAAAATACCGTTATCCTGGCGATTGGGAAATTAAAGACGGCAAACTTTTCAAAGGCGAAATGCAAATTAATGATAACAATGAAATTGTTGACCACTTAGGCGGAATGTGCGAAGGTTACGTTACAATCTTTCAAAACGATACAAGAGTTGCAACGACGGTTAAAGATAAAAGCGGCAACCGTTCGGTCGGTACAAAGGCATCTGAAAAAGTTATAAATGAAGTTTTAAAAGGCGGCAATCCTTACACTGGACGCGCAGAAGTTTTAGGCGAACAATTCGACAGCGCGTATTCACCGATTAAAGACAGTAGCGGCAAAATTATCGGAATGCTTTTCGTAGGCTTGCCGTCAAAATCCCTCGACGATATTAAAAGCGGTTTAATACTTTCAATCGTCATTGCAATGTTGCTACTTATCGCAGTTTTCGGTGGTTTATCGTGGGTCTTAATCGGCAGACAGATGAAACGTTTAACTCACGTTTCAGACACAATGGACGAAGTTGCCGCTGGAAATTTGGCAGTTAAAGACTTGGAAGTTACGGCGGAAGATGAAATTGGAATTTTATCTCGTGACGTAAATGAAATGAAGAAAAAGTTGTGCAAGCTCTTACAAAATGTACTTGAGGCTTGCGAAAAAGTTGCCGCGTCTTCGCAACAGTTGACGGCAAGCGCTGACCAAACTTCAGAATCAATAAATCAAGTTGCCGCAAGTACCGTTGAATTGGCTGAATATGCGTCTATGCAATCTGGTACAGTCGAAACACTTCAAGGCGTCGTTGATGAAATGGACGCGAAAATTAAAGAACTTCACACTGGCGCCCAAAAGATGAATGACGCCGCTAAAACTAGCCATGAAAAAGCCGCTGACGGTAAAGAAAAAGTTTCATTCGCCATAAATCAAATTAAAACGATTGAAAGTCAAGTCAATAAATCTGCTGAAGTTGTTGGTACACTTGGCAAACGGTCTGAAGAAATTGGGACGATTGTTGAAGCTATTTCAGCTATTGCCGAACAAACTAATCTTTTGGCACTCAACGCGGCGATTGAGGCGGCGCGTGCTGGCGAACACGGCAGAGGTTTTGCAGTTGTAGCGGAGGAAGTTAGAAAGCTTGCTGAACAATCTGCAGTGGCGGCGAAAAATATTTCTGAACTCATAAAGCAAATTCAAAATGAAACGTCGTCTGCCGTTGAAGAAATTCGATTGGGCAACGCTAGCGTCAAGGAAGGCGCGGAATCTGTTATGACTACTGGCGATGCTTTCAAGACGATTGAAGAGCAAGTCTACGCTCTGAATGAAAATGTACAACGTTCAATGCAACATATTGAAGCCGTGAACAATACCAGCCACACGATTTTAAATGCTATTGAGTCCGTGCAACAGATAAGTCAAAAATCTTCGGAAGATGCGCAAAATATTTCGGCGGCTACTCAACAGCAAGCGGCTACCATTCATGAAATGTCTGAAGCTAGCAGACAGCTTGCAATCTTAGCGCAGAAATTGCAAAATGAAGTTAGCAAGTTTAAATTGAATTGATTAGGTGGTGTTGAATAATTGAGTAGTACATAAAAGTAGAAAAAAATGGTGATAATAAAGCGGCATTTCTAGCGCTCTGCGGAGTTGAACGCGGCGAACATTTTAAACTACTAACTACTCACTACTGACTACTAACTAAATTTGCGTCAAAAGAAAAGAAATTTAATAAAAAATTTAATTAATCAACACGACCTAGCTGAAATAAAAATTCTATGAAATAAAATTTAAAAAGCCGCCTGACTTTTACGTCGAACGGCTTTTTAATTGGGAAAATTTTATGGACGAAGTTTTTAAAATTTTTACGCCGCAAATATCACTTGAAACGAATTTGCAAATTTAGATTTATAAATTTTTTATCGCCTTCCACATAAATTTTTCCAAATTTATGGCGGCTTGTACTTGCTGTATCTAATTTTGTATTGTTCAGCAGATACCTTTCAAATTCATCGCGATTGTACAAGTGGTACGCTAAAACTTCCCCATTTTCTTTGACGATAATATATCCGCCGTTAGATTCGTCCATTCCATCCCAAATTTTTGTAGGTTTAAATCCAAGCGCTACGGCACATAAAAATTTTTTCAATTTATGCTGATAAAGATTGTTTACATTAAAATTGAGCGGGTCTCTTTGTTCAAGCAGTTTAGCAAGTTTCGCGCAGTCTGAAACATTTTCACAATAATAAATTTTCAACATTTCAGCAATAAATTTCTCCATTTGAGTATCAATAAATTTTAAATTTTGGGCAAAAATTTCGTTGAGGACTGAAACAAAATTTACGCCTTCTATTTTACTAATGCGATCTTTAACTTTGTTTCTTGTACTAATCGCATTAATGGCGTCGACTTCATCATCACTTACGCCGAAAACTTCAAATTTAAAATTTGTACCCTGTGAAGCGTTAAAAAGTGTCGGCGCATTTCCAAGATTAGATTTAATAGAAAACGCGCAAATTCTATCGTAATTTATAAAGGGGTCGTGAACTTCAAGCGTTATATCAGCGTTTTTAGCAGAATCAGCCTTTATCTTTTGACACTTTAATTTTTCCATAAAATTTTCTGCGCCTTGAATTTCAAATGCGCCTTTACCTTCGCCGTGAATTATCGCGTCGTAAAAAAATTTTGCCGCGCTTTCCAGTTCAGCTGTTGAAATTTTGTAAATGAACGCGCCATTAAAATAGAGTTCAATATTTTCATTGTCATTTCTATGGTATTCGACGTGATGAAATTCAGTTTCGTCACGAAAAATTTTTAATATCGGCAAATAACAATCTTCGTTTACAGTCAAATCTTCTCTAGCATAATAAATCTTCCCGTCGGCAAGAAGTCTAATTAATACGTAAAGCTCGCTCCATTCGCCTTTATTGCCTGAAATTTTCATTCCAACACCTTCTTTATTTCACTTGCAATAGATTCAATGACGTTTATTGAAACGGTGTTGCCGAATTGCTTGTAAAGGTGCGTATCTGCCACAATCAATTTAAAATGCTCTGGAAAACCTTGTAGTCTTGCCCATTCGCGCGGCGTAAGCTTACGAATATTTTCACTGTTAATTTCGCCTTTAATTCGCGTCATAGGTACAGTTGAATGTTCGCGGTTGTCGACGATTAAATTTTGTTCACGCCCCATTCCGCCACAAACTAAAGCTCCTGCAATGCCGTCTAAATCTCTGACGATATAACCAAATCCATTGCCCGCGTCTTCATGCCGCTTTTTATGGTTACGCAAGTTTTCAAGGTAAGTTGTACTTAAATAATATTTTGACGGTATAGGTGCATTTTCCAAAATTTCAGCTAGCGTAATTTTTTTATTAAGCGGCTCTGGAAATTTAAAATTTGAATCGTCAATATCATTGCGAAAACAAACAATGTAAATTCTTTCTCGATTTTGTGGCAGTCCAAAATTTTTACTGTTTAAAATTTTGTAATGAACTTTATAACCAATTTTTTTTAAAGCGTCACAAATAATTTTAAAAGTCCTGCCTTTATCGTGAATCACTAATCCTTTGACATTCTCACAAAAAATAATTTTTGGCTGATGATATTTACAAATTCTTACCACGTCTAAAAAAAGATTTCCTCTGCAGACACCGTAATAATCATCGTTGAATCCATCTTTTTTGCCTGCAACTGAAAAAGCTTGACAGGGAAAACCAGCTAAACAAATATCAAATGCAGGAATTTTTCTTTCGTCTATCGTGGTTATGTCACCTGAAATTTCAAAACTGTCATTAAAATTTTCCGTATACGTTTTTATCGCGTAGGGATCAAATTCACTAGCAAAAACTGTTTCTGCCTTATCCTCAAAAATATTTTCAAATCCAAGACGAATACCGCCGATACCTGCAAATAAATCAATTATTTTATATTGCGACAAAATTTTCACCGTCCAAATTTAAATAAAGCCGCCTGACTTTTACGTCGGACGGCTCTTTTTTTATGAATACAAAGAGATTTTACACCTTGAAAAATTTTTACACTTTGAACTTTTTAACTTCCTGTTGAAGTTCATTCGCCATACGTGCAAGGTTAGTACTTTCATTTGCAATTTCATGAACGGACGCAGTTTGTTCTTCAGTAGCCGCGCTAACCGTTTCAGCCTCTTCCGCAGAAGATTTACTAGTTTCGCCAATCGTGCGGATATGGTCGACAATTTCTTCACCATTACGCGCCATTGACTTAGTAGCGCTGGAAAT
>CAMJAZ010000200.1 GCA_946403735.1 uncultured Selenomonadales bacterium | reverse complement strand
CAACGCTGACAAAGCTAATATTCCCTTCGTAGAATCTGCGTTTAAACTTATGGAAGACTGCGGCTTAATCACTCAAGACAACATAAAATTTTTAATGGACGCCATTGCGTTGAAGTGCAAGCATCGCCACTTCAGATTTCCGTACCTTTCCAATGAAGGCGTTTTGCGGCAAGTCACAAATTATAATGACGTGTTCGACAGCAACAACTTCCCGCGCTTTTACAAAGGCAATGATCGACGCGTTGAACTTGATGGCAAAATGTACGTTATCGCCAATGATTGGTACAAAGACAATACGCCGTGTCCAAATAAGCGACCGTTTTTCAACTGGCTGGCTGATAAAGCTACGACGGCTTGCAAAGCTCATTGGAATGCACAAATTGCCGTTGCACCTCCTGCGCCGAAAAAACCTTCTGCCGCTGAAGTGATGATGACTTCCATAAATAAAGTGGATAATTCAATGATTCAGATTGACAATAAAGTCAATGTGTTGTATTCAAACTTAATGGCGCTGAATAATAAAATTGATGAACTTTCCGCGAATATGGCGCAACTTAACAATCGCGTTGAAAATCTTTCTAATTATATGGCGCAAACAGCTAATTCGCTGAATAATCTTGACAAGTTGCCTGCGCATATGGCAGAGTTCGCCGCACTGAAAAATAAAGTCGACCAACTTAACGCGCAGATTGATTCGCTAAAGAAAAATGGCGTCATCGTTACGGCTCGTTGGAATAATTGATAAAAAAAATCCCGCATAAGTCATAAAGATTTACGCGGGACTTTTTATTTTCAATCGGCAAAATTTTTTACAAGCCGAAACGTTCAAAAATCATATCAACATTGCGCAGGAAAAATTTGTAGTCGAAACAATTTTCAATTTCTTCAGCGCTTAAATACTTTCTAATATCTTCGTCACGTTCAACGTTCGTTTTAAAATCTTCGCCTTCAAGCCAACGTTTCATCGCGTTACGCTGTACCCATTTATACGCATCTTCGCGCAGTACGCCTTTGCTGACAATCGCTAACATAATACGTTGGCTGAAAATCAAGCCGCCTGTACGATTCATATTGTGCAACATAGCTTCGGGATAAACTAAAAGCTTGTCAACAATCTTCGTCAATTTCTGCGTGCAATAGTCAACGTTAATCGTAGCGTCGGGAAGAATTACACGTTCAACTGAACTGTGTGAAATGTCGCGTTCGTGCCAAAGTGTAATATCTTCCATAGCGGCAATGGCATTTCCACGTACAAGCCGCGCCATACCTGCAACACGTTCACAATTAATTGGGTTGCGCTTATGCGGCATTGCAGACGATCCTTTTTGACCAGGCTGAAAATATTCTTCCGCCTCGCGAATATCAGTGCGTTGCAAGTTGCGAATTTCCGTAGCAATTTTTTCAAGCGTACTGGCAACAATCGCTAACGTTGTGACGTACTCGGCGTGACGGTCGCGTTGAATAACCTGCGTTGCAAGTTTAGCTGGTTCAAGTCCCAACTTCGCGCAGACAAGCTCTTCAATTTTCGGATTGATATTTGAGTACGTACCAACGGCGCCGCTAAGTTTGCCAACGCTTACGATTTTTTTAGCGTGTTCAACGCGTTCAATATCACGTTCAATTTCAGCACTCCAAAGTGCAAGCTTAAGACCGAAAGTCATCGGCTCGGCGTGAATACCGTGCGTGCGTCCAATACAAGGCGTATGTTTAAATTCAACTGCGCGGCGGCGTAAAACTTCGCGGAATTTTTTCAAGTCGTCCAAAATAATATCGGCGGCTTGTTTCATCATCAAACAAATTGCCGTATCTTTAACGTCGCTGGAAGTCAAGCCCTTGTGAATGTACTTTGAATCGTCGCCAACGTATTCAGCAACATTTGTGAGAAAGGCGATAATGTCATGGTCAGTAACTTTTTCAATTTCTTTAATGCGTTCGACGGTGAAGTTTGCCTTAGCGCGAATATTTTTAGCGGCGTCGACAGGAATTTCTCCAAGCTCCGCCATTGCGTCACAAGCGGCAAGTTCAACGCTTAAAATCGTGCGCCATTCATTTTCAATCGACCAAATTTTTCCCATTGCGGGCAAGGTGTAACGTTCAATCATTATTCATTTCTCCTTTTTAATAATAGGATTTTTAGCGGTAAATTTGTCGTCTATGATCTGCATCAAGAATCAAAATTATAACTTTATCGTCTTCAATTTCTGCTACAACACGATAATCACCGATACGGTAACGCCATTTTCCGTGTAAAGCACCTTGTAGCGCTTTTCCGTGTAAGCGAGGATTTTCGCAACCTTCAAGATTATTTTCAATCCAATCGACAATTTGTTTGCTAATATTAACATCAAGTTTTTCAAGAGCTTTAACGGCTTGCTTAGTGTATTTTACAGTATAACTTTTCATTTAGTAAGCCCTAAAATTTTTTTTACTTCTTCGTGTGAATAGGTAACAGGATCGGCTTTAAACTCCGCCGTTGCTTTTTCATAAAGTTTTAAATCCTCTTCATCTTCAATTTGTTCCAGTACAGAATTGACGATAAAGTCTGAAGTTGACATATTTTTCTGCGCGGCATATTTGCTGATAAATTTGTATTCTTCGTCACTCATATTTATTGAAACTAACATTTTAAATCACTTCCCCTAAAAATTTTATATCGACTTAAAATTTTACAAATAAAAAATTTCCCGCGCAGATTTTACAACGTCATAAAAAATTATTCAACGCTATTTAAATCACAAAGTGCAACTGATTCAATGTGTGAACTGAAAGGGAACATATCGACGGGCTGAATTTTTTTCGTAGTGTAGCCGAGTTCAAACAAAATTGCTAAGTCACGCGCTAACGTTGCAGGGTTACACGAAACGTAAACAATTTTTCTAGGACTCATTGCGGCGAACGTTTCCAAAACTTTCCTATCACAGCCAGCACGCGGCGGGTCAACGATAACCACATCTGCGCGGACACCTTCACGGTAAAGGCGCGGAATGATTTTCACGGCGTCGCCAGCTATAAATTCTGCGTTACGAATTTTATTTTCACGCGCATTTTTTTTAGCGTCCTCAATCGCCGTCGGTACAATCTCAATACCGTATACTTTACGCGCAGATTTCGCCAAAAATAAAGTTATCGTACCAATGCCGCAGTAAGCGTCAATCACTGTTTCGCGCCCAGTAAGTTCTGCAAAGTTCAGCGCAACGTTGTACAAAATTTCAGCTTGTGCAGTGTTGACTTGAAAGAATGACCGCGCAGAAATGTTGAACGTTAAATTTCCAATGCGGTCTTTAATCGTCGGCTTGCCGTACAAAATTTTCGTCTCACGACCAAGTATAACGTTGTTGTGGTACGTCTGAATATTTTGTTGGACACTTGAAACTTTCGGCAGTTCGTGACGAATCGCGTTGACGATATTTTTTTCATTCGGCAAATTTTTTGTAGCCGTCACAAGCACAATCATAATTTCGCCGTTAAACCCAATACGGCTCATAACGTGGCGCAAAATTCCTCTGTGCGTGTCTTCGTCGTAAGCCGAAACGTTGTACTTCTGCAAAATTTTTTTGACAGCGGTTAAAACTGCGTCCATACCTTCGCGCTGAATCATACAGGAATTTGTGTCAATAATTTGATGACTGCAGCGAGCGTAACAGCCAATCAGCAATTTGGATTTGACGCGGGCAACTGGAAATTGCATTTTATTTCGATAGCGCAAAGGATTTTCCATTCCAATCGTATCAAAAATTTCAACGCCTTTAAGTTTGCCAATTCTTTCGATGGCGTCAACAACTTGCTGGCGTTTCCACTTAATCTGCGCGGAATAACTTAAATGTTGAAGTTGACAGCCGCCGCATTCGTCATAAATCGGACAAAACGGTTTAACTCTATCGGCGCTTTCACGCAAAATTTTTACAAGTTTAGCTACGGCATAATTTTTTTTTGACTGCGTAACTTCGGCGAAAATTTCTTCGTCAGGCAACGCGCCTTCAACAAAGACAGTTAAATTATCGTGACGCCCAACGCCTTCGCCATTAGTACCAAGTCCATTAATTTTTAAGTTCAATTTAATTCATCATCCCAACTTTTTCATTTCATTCAACCTTTAATGAATATTTAGAGAATAAGCAAAAAAACTAAGTTAATGAGCGGCATTTCCCAGCGCCTGCTGAATAATTAGGAATTAGGAATGCTTAATTCGTAATGAAACCTACTAACTACACCCTACACCCTACCCTCTACCCCCTACTAACTAAATTTGCGCCAAAGAAAAAGTAGTTTATTAAAATAAAAAATTTTAAGTTTGATTTTATCAACCTAGATATAACTATTTTAACACATTTCAATTTTGTTGACAGCAAATAGCGAAAACTGCTATTATA
>CAMJAZ010000199.1 GCA_946403735.1 uncultured Selenomonadales bacterium | reverse complement strand
CGCCTTCGCGCAGAAAATTCATCATCTCATCGAATTTGGGACGCTTGGCAGATTTAGAAGAAACTTTATCGACAAAAAATTTTTCAACGTTGGCGTTTTCTTTTAACTCAACGATCTGACGTTCTTCGCTTTGCTCAACAGTAAAAACACGGACATAACCAACGCGCATAAAAAATATGATACAGAAGAAAAGGGAAAAATAAGGGTCATTCAAAAAAACATTTCCAAACGTGTAAGCACAGATTCCATGCGTTGGTTGGTGGTAATGGACTTGCCCCAAAAGTAGCTTGCTACTATCCCTATATTTTTCTCCGGCGCCCATGCTCCGCCGACTTCCCAGCCGCGTTCTCCCCAATTAGCGATACCCATGTCGTCGTCGAACATTTCGCCGATTGTGCTACTGATTGGCATGACAGAGGAAACATAGCCGTAATTACTGTAGGCTAAGTATGCCTCCCACATTCCTTTCTTTTTTGCTCGATTGTAATCCCCGTAAGAAAGTTCAACTTCCCATGAATAATCCTGCACAGTTCCCATACCTATTGATTTATCGCTTTGCCGTTCATAATAAGCCTTAGCGTAAGCGCCCTTCAATACAAGCTTGGGCGAAAATTGGTAACCGACATTGACGGACGCAATATCAACATTGCCGTCACCTTCTGCGGCATCATCGATAAAATTATACGCTTGCGATTTTAAATGATAATAACCTAAGCCGCCGTAAAATCCCTGCTTTGTTTTGTATTGAAGATTTGCGCCCCAAATGTCCGCAGGATCACTTGCCATTGAACGCACTGTGCTTTCTTCCTGTGTCAATCCCATTGCTTTTAATACATTGGCATAACCGCGTCCCGCTTGATAGACGCCTGTTTTGGATACATTCAACCGCCCCGCTAAAAACAATGCTTCCCATTTTTTACCTGTTTTTACCGTCATTCCTGAAAATGTTCCGGACAAGACAATTCCGTTTTCATTGGTGGTAAGCGGTACTTTGCCCACGCGCAAGACCGTATCGCCAAATTTCCCCTCTGCCCAAATTCGCCGCAGGGAAACCTTTCCCGTTGTATCTTGCCGCATATTGACAGACGTATCCAACCGCGCATGAGCACTCCAATTTTTGTTAATGACGGCATGCGGCTCTAATCGAAGGGAAAAGTTTGATCTTATGGAATCGCTTGTGTCGTCTCTCGTGTTGTTATGGGTATACTGATAACTTGCCCTTCCCGTCCATTTTACGGCGTCGCGGTGTTCTTCCGCTACGGCTATCCCACAATTAGACAGACAGATAAGAAAAATAATCAATATCTTTTTCACGCTGAAATATCACCTCTGAAAAAATCACGGCTTACTTTCAATTTCCTCATCTTGCAAGTGTACAAATGCATTTTCTTTCAAAGTAATTCGTTTTGTCTGATACTCCAGTTGTTTCTTTTCGCCAAGTATGTCGCCGTTTTCAAGAGTCATATAAACAGGTTCCCAGCAATCTTCATCATTCCAAATGAACTGTATGTAATTAACGCCTTGCAACTTTTTCATTTGCTTGGCTTTTATAATTTCCGGTTTAATCCGTTCCTTACCGAAAGCCTCTGTTATGTTTTGGGCGGCAAATTTAGGTAATGATACAATAATAAAATCTATTCGCGGGTCAAATACAAGACTGAAAATATATGCAATATGCGTATCTCCTGCAAACAGCCGCGAAATTTTTCGCAGTAAATTTCTTATAAAATCACCTAAAGGTAAATAAAATTTTTCTAGAAACCTTAAAAACTTAAGCATTGATATAAACCCTTCTTCAAGTTATTCGTCAAGTAATTTTAACAATTCCTTGACATCTGTCAACTTATCAACAATCGAATCACACTTGAAGGCTTTTTCGGAAACGATAAGCGCTTGCGGAAATTTTTTCCAGTCTATGGCGTTAAAACCTTTAATTTCGTTGGGGAAAAGCCGCATTTCTTCACCGCTTGCAAATTTTCTAAAAAGTTTTTGAATCGGCGCGGCTATATCTTGATTAAGTATAGTTCCGTACATCTGCGCCATTTTGACGTTGCCCAAAAACGTTGCCATTACATCAACTGTTCCTGCACCAAGATTTTCAATCAGCGGCTTTACGTTCCAATAGAAAAGATGAATTTTACTTCCGGCCTCTGCCAATTTTTGCGCGTTTTGATAGGTAGTCAAAAGGTAAACTTGCTCAAAGACTTTGGCAGTTACTTCAATGGCGGGCATTGTCGCCGCCTTTTCGTCGATATAATTTCTTACAGCTTTTGCAACGTCAGGCTGAACTTTATCAAGATAAATCAAAATGTCTAACAGCGCCTTTGACATAAAATCACTGTATTTTTCATCGCTAACAACTGATTTGTAAACTTGTACTTCATTGCTTGGTATGCCGATAATAAATTCAATGTCAGCGGCTACTCCGCTTTGATAGGCGGCGAATATGTCCATAGGAATTAATTTTCCGTCGCGGGTCGGCGAAGACATATCCATTTCAAGTTTTTGAGTCATTTCTTTTAACTGTTCCGACGAAAGCCGCAAAAGGTCTTCCATTGTCGTTGACGAAGTTTCCTGCAAAAGTTTTTTTGCTAAAAGTCTTGATACTTCCGGCGTTTCGTAAGCAGCCAACGGGTTACCAAAAAATGTGAACGCTTTTTGAAAAAGACCCTTTGCTTTTTCTGACGCCGCAGCAGACAAATTGAAAGCGCCCCTGACTCAAATCCCATTACAGTTACGCGATTGGAGTCACCGCCAAAAGCGGAGATATTTTCTTTTATCCAACGTAACGCCGCAATTTGGTCAAGCAATTCTAAGTTCAGCGCGTCGGGATAATCCTCACCGCTGGGAATTTCGCTAAAATCCATAAAGCCGAGAATCCCAAGACGATAATTAAATGTGACGATAACTGTATCTGGATAAAATTTGTTGAAATCATCGCTGTATAAAATTGGATCGGCAAAATTGGATCGGCAGTGCCGCCGTAGGAAAAATCGCCGTGATGAAAAAGTACAATGACAGGCTTTTTCTTTTTCGTAGTTTTATTTTTCAGTGAAAATATTCAGCGTCAGGCAATCTTCACTTTGTCTGTGATTTTTCAAAAATGAGCCGTCATAATCGACTTGAATAGAGGACGCGCCGAAATATTTTGCCTCAAATACAGCATCTGATTCAGGCAACGGTTCAGGAGCTTGCCAACGCAATTTTCCGACGGGCGGCTTAGCGTAGGGAATACCGAAGAAACCAAGGCTATTCTTTTCTTTCACGCCGACAAAGACGCCGTTTTTTGTTTTAACCGCGCAGTTTTTATCAAAGTCGCCAATTATTTGTTGATTCTGCTGATTTTCTTTATCTATTGTTTCTTGACTCAATATGCCGTCAACTACAAAGCCGTCCGAACCGTCGCCGTACCTTTCGCGGATTTTTCTGATACGATACCGCCGCCGAACTTCATGAAAGACGAAAGTTGCAAGCGTTGGGATTATGAGCGATTGATACTGCTCAACCACATAATCCAGCAAATCCATCCCCATAAAATATTTTGATATATACAGGGCGAACAAAGAAATTATAATAAGCACGCCCTAGATGAATTGCCGCTTGCTCTACTTCTTCAATATTTTTCGTGTCATTCATTTAAACGCCTCCATGCGAGTTTACAATACGATTCTGAAATTTCAATTCCACACCAACGACGCCCGAGACGTTTTGCTACGATACAGGGTTGTGCCAGAACCGCAGAATGGATCAATAACTAAGTCTTCAGGATCCGACAGCAATCTAATAACTCTATCAGCAAGAGCTTCATAATAACTCTATCAGCAAGAGCTTCAGGAAATTCAGCCTCATGTCTATCATTACGCCGAACAGATGGAATCCGCCAAACTCCACGTGAACCCCATTCAGACCATTCTTCTTTACTTAAGCGAGAACGTTTAATTTTAGTAATACCTGGTTTCCAGAATACATAGATGTATTCAAATTCATCAACAGCTCGATAACTTAATGAGTGCCATTTAGAATTTTCCCAACAAGGATCTTTTGACCAAATTCGCCGGTCGTAAAGATACATTCCACATTTCTCAGCCCATTCTTGTAAAAAGGAACCTACTAACTGAATTTTAGTCATAGTGGAATGTTTTCCCCCACGAACGTTATTATTCTCAAGACGACGTTGAATAGTTTGCTCAGAGTAGCCAAAAAGTTTCGCAAGTTCATAACGAGTTGAATGAGGATACTTTTCTTGTGCAACTAAAATTTCTTCTCTAGTAACTTTAACTTTTTTTTGGTCTGATAAATCAGCTTGAATTTGCGGAATAGTTGAGTCTTTAAAACAAAGAATATCATTTATGATCGGAAGAGCACACGTCTGAACTCCTGTC
>CAMJAZ010000198.1 GCA_946403735.1 uncultured Selenomonadales bacterium | reverse complement strand
CACGCGCCGCCTCAATCGCCGCATTCAATGCAAGCAAGTTTGTCTGTTCAGCAATGCCGCTGATAGCCTCAACGATCTGTCCAATTTCTTGTGAACGTTTACCGAGTTTATCGACAGTAGCCGCAGAATCATTGACGATTTTTTCAACGCTGATAATTTGATTGACAGCGGATTCAACAGCGCCGCCGCCTTCGGTAGCTTGATTGTTAGCCCTTGTAGCGTGAGATGAAACGGAGTCAGCAGTTTTGCCAAGTAAGGAAATGGAATTGTTAGCCGCGTTGATTAAGTCAAGCGCGTCGCCAACATTTTGTTGCTGTTCGACGACGGCACTTGCAGACGTTGTAACAGATTGGGCAACCTGTTCAGATGCCTGCGCGGATTGGTGAGCACTTGCAGTAAGTTCTTGTGAAGACGCCGCCAACTGTTCAGCAGAATTGCTAGTTTGTTGCAAAAGTTTGCTGATAGTTTGGCGCATATCACGAATTGCTTGTGACATTGTACCAAATTCGTCACCGCGTGAAGGATCAATTAAATGACTTTCTCTGAAGTCACCAGTACGCAATTTGCCGAAAAGTTCAATCATATTGTCGAGCGGATTAGTAACGCCCTTCGTAACAACGACGCTAAGGAATACAAGAATTGCTACGACGACTGCAACGACAATAAACAGCGTCATGATAACTTTGCTGATAGCCGCTTCGCTAGCTTGCCACATTGCTTCGGAACGTTCCATAACGCCAGCTTGAAGGTTGGACATATCAGCGCTAATAGCGACTGCGTAAGGCATACATTCTTTTTCGTAATAATCCATTGCCGCGTTTCTGTGATCAGCCATAGCCATCCTGTCAGTTGTAGCATTGGCAGGCGGTCTCATGTCCATAAGTACTTTAGAAGTTTCTTTGTACTTTTCCCAATTTTTTCTAATCGGTTCAAGTTCCGCAACTAATTTGGGATCGCTAGCAATGTTTTGTGCGTAAGCCTCGAAAGCTTCTTCGCATTCTTTAACAGCAGTATTGTATTTATCACTGCGCGATTGAAATAAAGTTGGGTCTGCTGAAAGTGGTCCTAACGTTGCCTGTACCTGCATGTATCTAACATTGTAACGGCATCTTCCAACGTAGTAAATCGAATGAAGATAACGACGGTACATAATCTCCATGTCATCTTTCGCTGTATTGACAGCGTTGTAGCCAGTGAAAGCTACGATTAAAAGTCCAAATAATGCGACTACGTTGAGAATCAATAACTTGTTGGACACTTTCAAATTGTCCATAAAACCCATGAAAAAATCCCCTTTCTCCTGCGGCTACAACTTAATTTTTAACCACGCTTGAGATTTTACGGCAACAGCATTTAAACGTTACCAACCGCTAATCTCAACTCCGAATAACCATAAGATTTTCAGAAAACTATCTGAAAGTCGATTTTTACTTATAATAGCACAATCATTTAGGTTTCGTCTATATTTTTTTCCAAAAAAAATTTCTTTTTAACTTTCAGCATGAAGGAAAAATTTTTATTATTCAGCCATTCTACGCGCCAAAATAATTTCTTCAGACTTCAAAGTTTGTGCTTGACGGTGTTTTTCATCAGCCGTTTTTACAGTTGAGGCTTGCTTATCGTCCATCCACTGCGCGTAACCTTCAGCGTAGGCAATTTCCAAATCACAAATTTTCAGCCGCAAATTTTGTAACGTTTCAGCGTCTTTCGGTACGGTCAAATTTAAAAGGTCGTTTTTGCGTTTTTCCCAATCTTTTTTTACTTCGTCCGACATAATCGCCTGCAACTTTTTCCGCGTAGTTTCCTGCGCTAAACTGCCAGCCGCTAATGTGTCACTATATTTTTTTTCAGCTTCCCTAATAGCCTTATCGTGACGGAAATTTATTTCAGCTGAATCTTTCAAGTAATCGTCTAACTTTTTACGCCGCGTTTGATTTATCTGCCGTATGAAGTCGTAAAAATTTTCGACACGTACAATTTTCCATTCGCCAGACTCATAGCGATTCAAAATAAATTTCAGCGTAAATTCACGCCCAATTTCAGGGTGATAAATTTGAACGTCAGCCTCCGCAATATCGTCGTCATCAGGATTGACTTTAATGTTGCCGACGCCGCGAAATTCAGACTTATTTAAACCAGTACGCCGTAAAAGTTCCGATACGCCAAGATTATCTTCCTCGTGAAAGTCGCCAGTTTCGACGTATGAATCAATCGACGCTTGCAGACTTAAAAGCAATGGTGCGCGTAACATTTCAGTGAAATCTTTGACGGACTCTTTCGCATCTTCAGTCATTTCTTTGTTTGAGTACGTCATACCTTCAATAATGCCGTCGTAGCTGTGCGCTAAAATTCCTTCAACGTCGACGAATTTATAAAAATTTTCTTTGTTATGTTCGTGAATGGATTCTTCAACGATTCGCAAGGCACGTTCGGGAGTTTTCGCGCTTACGTTGAAGTAGTACCAAGCACTAATCACGGCGATTAATAGAATAATTCCCGCGCCAATTCCAATTTTAAATTTTGTTTCCATTTCAAACCCACTTTTTTCAAATTAAGAACTAAGAATGTAGAATTAAGAATTATTCCTAAAAGCTACCTTTGCCGCGTCAATCGTCCGTGCAATATCTTTATCAGTATGGGCGCTTGACATAAACAGCGTTTCAAATTGTGACGGCGCAAGATAAATTCCGCTCTCTAACATTGCCTTGAACCAGCGCTTAAATTTATTTTGGTCTGCCGCGCAGGCGTCATCGTAATTCGTAACTTCACGTGAACTGAAAAATATTCCGAACATTGAGCCAGCTTGCGGAATTTGAACTTCAACGCCAGCAACTTTAGCCGCATTTTTCAAACCGTTGACAAGCGTTGAAGTTTTTTTAGTCAAATCGTCAGTAAAATTCGGCGTGTCGATTAAAATTTTCAGCGTCTCAATACCAGCCGTCATTGCAAGAGGATTTCCGCTTAACGTGCCAGCTTGATAAATTTTTCCGTCAGGTGAAACGTTGCGCATAATGTCAGCACGTCCGCCGTAAGCCGCGCATGGTAAACCGCCGCCGATAATTTTTCCCAAGCACGTCAAGTCAGGTTTAATTTTATATTTTTCCTGCGCTCCGCCAAGTGCAACTCTAAATCCGCACATAACTTCATCAAAAATTAAAAGCGCACCAAATTTTTCCGTGACTTCACGCAACGTTGGCAAAAAATTTTCATGCGGCAAGACAAGCCCCATATTTCCCGCAACAGGTTCAACGATAACCGCCGCAATTTTATTTCCGCATTCGTCGAAAACTTTTTTAACTGCGTCAACGTCATTGAAAGGCAATGCGATTGTATCCCGCGCAGTGTTCGCAGTGACGCCAGGACTTGACGGTACGCCGAAAGTTGCCGCGCCGCTACCAGCATTGACTAGTAAACTGTCGCTGTGACCGTGATAACAGCCGATGAATTTTACAATTTTATCGCGCCCAGTAAATCCACGTGCTACACGAATTGCGCTCATTGTCGATTCAGTACCAGAATTTACCATGCGCATAACTTCCATTGACGGAAAAATTTTTTGAACAAGTTCAGCAAGTTGCGTTTCAAGTTCAGTAGGTGCGCCGTAACTTGTACCGCGTTCAACGGCATTTTTTAGCGCAGCTACAACTTTTTCATGCGCGTGACCTAAAATCATTGGACCCCATGAGCCGACGTAGTCAATATAATTGTTACCGTCAATGTCGTAGATGTGACTGCCTTTAGCGCGAGAAATGAACGGCGGGTTGCAGTCAACGCTACTGTACGAACGAACTGGACTATTGACGCCGCCAGGCATAAATTTTTTAGCACGATTAAAAGCCGCCAAAGATTTATTTAATGCGTAATTATTTTTTTTATCTTCAATCATTGTACAAACTCCTACACTCTACTAACTACTTACTAATACAGCGGCGTGAAATAATTTGTTTCAATCCTCTGCGGAATATAATTTTCATAAACTTCATCATAAGTTTTGCAGAAACGATAATAGTAAACGTCGCCGCCTTGCGCAATGTTATCTTCAACTTGTGGATCAAAAACGTATTCGACGCCGTCAACTTTTATGACGCACCAAATATGTCCAGTGTAGCCTCCGTCAGCTCGCGAAGTTTTACCGTAAACCGTGTAGCAGTTCAAGCCCAACGCTCTAGTCATCGCCGCAAATGCGCAGGAATAATCGTCACACGCGCCAATCTTATAATTCAACATATCCATAGCCCTAGTTGCGCCTTCTTCGTATGGCAATTCAGGCGTCGTAAAATTGTCTAAATATCCATAGCGACAATTAACAATCAGCCAATCGTAGCAAGCTTGAACTTTCGCGTAGGTCGACATATTATTATTTGTAATTCGTGACAGCGTGTATAAAACTGTTC
>CAMJAZ010000197.1 GCA_946403735.1 uncultured Selenomonadales bacterium | reverse complement strand
GGGGGGGGGTATAATGACTTTCAATTTTTTTGAGGGTTAAATTTGTTTAAATTTTATGGAGGGAAAATTTATGGAACAATTTTTAGCAAAACTTTTTACGCCGTTTGTTTTGCTATGCATAGTTTGTACGATTGCAGGTTGCGTTTATATTTCGGTTAAATCAATTAAGAATGCCAAGAATGATATTGTGGACAATGGACCGCAAAACGCTACTACCTTCGGCGTCATGTTTACTTTCATAGGAATTATTTATGCACTTTTGGATTTCAATGTTCATGATATTGAAAAGAGTATTCCCGCTTTTTTGGACGGTATGAAAACGGCTTTTATAACATCCATAATCGGAATTATATTTAGTCTTATTATAAGCCGAGTTTTCCAAAAGGACGCCGTCGAACGATCCAAAAATGAATTGCAAGGACAGTTTAAAAATATTTCTCAAAACTCCAATGGAATTTTCGAAGTGTTGAATAACTTGAAAGAATCTTTGGATAAAAATAATTCTCAACAAGTTGCAATTTTAAACAGTCTAAATCAAATTTCACAAAGTAGCGCGGCGACGGCAAGTATTACCGACGCAATTAACGGACTCAAGGAAAGTATTGAACATTCAAGTTCTGGCGCATTGGAACGGACGATTGGTCATCTTTCAAACACAATGCACCAATTTATTGACGCCGCTGAAAATTCCCAACGAACTTTGCAAAGTGTTGCTGAAAAATTAAGTGAACAAAATGTTTCAATGAAGGCGTTGAGCGCAATTCTTCAGAAGTCTAGCGAAGATCAAATTCAAGCTATAGATTTGCTCGGAGCAACTCTTAGAAATTCTAGCGAAAATCAAGTTGGCGCTATCGATTTACTTGGGCAAACGCTTAAAGAATCGGGCGAAGAACAGATTAAATCTATTGACTTGCTTGGAGCAACGCTTAAAAATTCTAGCGAAAATCAAGTTGGCGCTATAGACCTGCTTGGACAAACTCTTCAAAAATCTGGCGAAATTCAAGCCAACGCTATAGAATCACTTGGCGCTGAACTGCGCAATTCTGGCGACGAACAAATTTCGCGTCTCGATACAATGAACACTACAATAGAGATGATGAGTAGTTTTTCTCAAAAATCCTATGAAAATTCCGTCACGTTACTTGATGAAACGCGCGATTATCAAAAATCTTCCCTTGAAAATGACCGTGAACAAGTTCAAAAGCTTGCTGAAAATACTGAACGCATAACCCAAATGCGCAACGCCTTCGACGAATTTTTACACCAAATGGCGGAAGTTTTCAGCGAACAACTTATAAACGCGCTTAATAAATCCATAAAAGACCTTAACGATAAACTTACTGAACAATTCGGCGACAATTTCAAGCAACTGAACGCGGCAGTTATAAAGCTCAAAGATTGGCAGGACAACTACAAGGCGACCATTGAAAGCACCGTCGGAGAATTAACCGTACTGAATAATACCTTTGAAAAATTTTCAACTGACGTTGCACCAGCGCTGGCGGAAAATGCCGAACGTCTTAGCGTAAGCGTTGATAACTTCACGGAAACTTCTGCGCGTAATATCGAAATTCAAGCCAATTTGACGGACACGTCTAAAAATCTTGTCCACTCGATACAGGCGACAGAAAAAGTTGCTGAAAATCTTAGCACAATTCACGACGGACTTGTTGAAAATCAGCAAGAAATTTTGCAGACAATGGAAGATTCTTTCAACGCGCATAAAGAAAAAATCGTGGCGACTTTACAATCTGCCGTCAATGAATTTGCTAAAATGGTTGATCAAAATCAGTATACCGTCATAACGCAAATGCAACGTACAGCTGAAAGTTTTGATGAAATTGCAACGCACAATCAAAATACTTTAACTGAACAAGTTCAAAAGTCTGCTAAAATTTTTGAAAGCGTCATTGCGCAAAATCAAGAAAACGTAGCCGCGCAGATTCAAAATTCCGCCGATAATTTCAAGGACGCTTTAACGCAAAATCAAACCGTCGTTATTTCGCAAATGCAACGTACAGCTGAAAACTTTGATGAAGTCGTCACGCATAATCAAAATACTTTAACTGAACAGGTTCAAAAGTCGGCTAAAATTTGTGAAAGCGTCATTGAACAAAATCAAGCAAATGTAGCCGCGCAGATTCAAAGTTCCGCCAATAATTTCAAGGAAGTTTTAACGCAAAATCAAACCGTCGTTATTTCGCAAATGCAACGTACCGCTGAAAACTTTGATGAAATTGCAACGCACAATCAAGCTACTTTAACCGAACAGGTTCAAAAGTCGGCTGATAATTTTGGTAAAATTCTCAACCAAAATCAAGAATTTTTGTCCGCACAAATGCAGGCGACGGCTACAAACTTTGATAAAGTGTCTGAAAAAATGGAAGCAACTATAATGTCATTGCGTGAAAGTTTAAATAAGCTTGACGAAATGACGTTGAACGTTTCAACTAACGTAACAAATAATGTCACGAACTTTAGCCAAACTGCCGAAGATGTTATGAATAGAATCGGCGCGGCATTGGACGGCTTTAATACGGATTTCCAAAACGAACTTCAAGACGCAATGTCACAGCTTAAGGCAAGTTTTGAAACCGTAACAAAAATGCACGGCGAACAGGGCAGATTGGCGGCAGAACAACTTGCGGCGGCGCTCGGCGAAATTACAAAACGTATGGTCGGAAATTACAACGCGCTGGTAGACCGCATTGCCGAAGTTGATAAACTTATCGTAGAAAGAAGGACGGCTTAAAATGTTTTCGGACAATAAATCTGACGTTTGGGAGTCAATAAGCGACTTAATGACGGGGCTAATGATGATTTTCCTTTTCATCAGCTTAGCATTTTTGTGGAAGTTACAACAGACTGGTCATAAGATAGCTGATTTGAAACAAGCGATTTACAGCGAAATGGTAAAAGAATTTCCAACGAGTGATCTTGAAAAGTGGGGCGCAGTGATTGATACTAAAACAATGGCGGTTACATTTCGTGAGCCTGACGTTTTATTTGGCGTTGGACAAAGTACAGTTCAGCCTAGATTCCAAGAAATTTTGAACGATTTTTTCCCGCGCTACATAAAAGTTTTAACTATGCCTGAATTTAATGGAAAAATTGCTGAAATTAGAATAGAAGGTTACGCGTCACTTGAAGCTGGAGAAAATCGCAATTCGGACTACGATTATTTTCATAATATGGAAATTTCGCAGAGCAGAGCGCGAAACGTTTTGCAGTACGTCTTTAGTATTCCTGCGATGGCTGATAAAAAAGAATGGCTTAGACAAACTGTCATAACGAACGGATATTCTTTTGGACGCGCTAGTAGCGGTTCATCTAATGAAGAAAGGCGCGTTGAATTTAGATTTATTACGGATGACCAGCAACTTCTCAAGGAATTTGAAAAGTTAGGAATTGGAGTTGAATAGCCTTGCCAAAGTTAGATTTTAACAGCTCAATATTCAAGGCGTTTGAAGACTCTTTTAAAATTTTAGGCATAACGCCGAATGACCTTGAGGAGTTAGCGTATGAATTGAAATTGCCGCCTATCGATCCTAAAATTGCCAGTCTTATTGAACGCGGCGGCTTAGAAATTACAGATATACTTCACAATTCGGATATTACTTTCAGCGCTCCGCACGAATATTTTCTTTTCAGAAAGCGTCCTGTACTTGCCTATATTCGCGACCAACGCATAAGCTTAGATGAATTTGAACAAGGCAAGTTCAATAAATTTCACGTTTGCTTTTGCAAGGCGCTTGAAACTGCGCGGATACAAAATCGATTGCAGAAAAGGTACATCATCACGACAAATACTAGCGGAAATTTTTTAGTAAACATTGACATAATAGACGCGCCGTACAGTGAAGAAAATGTTTATAAGCACTTGGAAGTCTGCAAAGATTGTCTGCGCGAATTGAACTGGAAAGGTTTTCTGCAATTTTGCGGTATCGGTACGGAATGGTGGCTAGGCGGTAAGGCTTGGAAACGTGACGAAATTGTAAAAAGTTTTAGCATTGAGGAGTTTTTGAAGTCAGCGAAAAAAGATTTATTAAGCGGCAAAGAAAAACTTTCAAGTCACATTGCTAAAAGTGATTATACACTTTCAATCACAACCAAAAATACTTTGAAACATAGATGCGGTTATAAGTGTCAGCGTTGCGGCAAGGTGACGGTTAAAAGCGACTTGCAAATACACCATATCGATCATAATCCTGGAAATAATTCAATGCAAAATCTTTTAGTCGTCTGTACTAATTGTCACAAACAAATTCATCGCGCGGAAGGTGGCTACATCGGCGATATATAATTTTTAAAGTTTTTAACATAATTTTCGTACCGTTCGCATAAACTTTTAGCGTCAACGGTATTTTTTTATTCCAACGTGGTGAATACGTCAATGACATTACCCCTTTTTCTTGACTTTTATAAATTCATTGGTAAATCGGCAGAGCGT
>CAMJAZ010000196.1 GCA_946403735.1 uncultured Selenomonadales bacterium | reverse complement strand
GATAACAGCTTTTGTTTGAAGTTTCATTTTATTGCACGCTCCTTTAGTAAAGGCGCTGTTACTAAAACTTAAGCTGAAAATTTAGCGCCACGTTGATGTACTGGGAAAATTATTTTCCAAAAAATTATCAGCGTTAAAATTTCTCCAACTAAAATTATCACCGCCATAGGTAAAGCGTTTTTACTACCCGCGATTCCTACAAGTGGCGTCATTAATCCACCTGCTAGCATTGGCAAACTTCCCAATAATGCAGATGCCGCGCCTGCCTCCTTTCCGTGATTTCGCATTGATAACGAAAAACTTGTTGCGCCGATGACTGAACCCATTGATACCATTACCAACAAACTAAATATCGTAAACTCAATAGACGCCTCTGTCACGACGCAAACCGTAAAAAAAATGCCGCCAACTAGCGCTTGACATACTGACCAAGCCAACATTTTAAGTTCTGAAACTTTTCCTGCTAACTTTATCGGTATGATGCCACTTGCTACTAGCGAACAACTTAATCCACCGAAAATCAAACTGTAAGTTTGCGGCGTCACGTTATAAATATTTTGAAAGAGAAATGACGATCCCGAAATGTACGCGAAAAATACTGAAAACCACGTACATTGTAACAGGCAGTGTGCTAAAAAATATTTATCGCGTGTCAAGTCGCCGAAATTTTTAAAGCTCGCAAAAAAATTTTTTGCACGTAACCTTTTCGGCAACGTCTCTTCAAATTTTATGGACGACACAGTTAATAAAATGCCTATAACCGTTAGCAACATAAAGACGCCGCGCCAATCTGCGAAAACTAAAATTTGTCCGCCGATAACTGGTGCTAAAATCGGTGCAAGCCCATTAACTGTCATTAACATTGAAAAAAATCTTGTAAGCTCCGCGCCGCTTGTACAATCTCTAGCTATCGCCCGCGCTATGACAATACCAAATGCGCCCGTCAAACCTTGAATCAACCTGAAGACGAGAAATATTTTTATGTCATTTGCCAGCATACAGCCTAAACTTGCCAGTGCAAATAACGCCATGCCAACTGCCAGCGGAATTTTTCGCCCGCACATATCGCTTAACGGTCCTGCGAAAATTTGTCCTGCCGCCATTCCCACCATTGTCGCCGTTAAAGTCATTTGCACTAGCGAAGTGCCGACGTTAAATTCAACGTTCATCTTAGGTAGCGCGGGCAAATACATATCCGTTGCTAATGGCGCAAGTGCTGCTAAAATTCCTAAAAATATTGTGAGCCTAATTTTTCTTTTAGCGTCCATAAATTTTTACTTGAAAATTTTTAGGTGGTGTTGAATAAATAGCGTATAAATATTTTAAGCTAAAAATGGTGGTAACAAGGGGCATTTCCAAGCGCCTGGTGAAAAGGTTGATGAAAGGCGCGAATGAACGCGGTGAAATGTTGAATTACAGAAAAGTTTAACGCGAGGCGCACAAATGCCGCAATGTTTTCTTTTGCTACTTTTCTTTTGCGCCAAAAGAAAAGTAGTTTATCAATATAAAAATTATTCAACACGACCTAGCTAAAAATTTTACTTGAAAAATACGTTGATAACGTCTTTAGCTGTGACGACGACGGTTAAAATTAAAAGCAATGCTACGCCGACGCGTTGAGTATACATTAAAGCTTTTGGGCTTAAAGGTTTGCCGCGTACTGCCTCAATAACCAATCCGACAAAATGTCCACCGTCAAGCGCTGGAACTGGCAATAAATTTATTATGCCCAAGTTCAAACTTAAAAGCGCCGCGAAGTTTAAAAGCGGTACAAAACCCATTGTTGCAACTTGCCCAGCCATTTGTGCAATGCCGATTGGACCAGTAACCGACGCGCCCGACGGTGCTTTAAATAAGTCAACCAGCGCGTTCAACATCATTGTCAAAATATCTTTTGTATTTCCAACTGCCATTGCAAAGGAAGTTAAAATTCCCTGCTGTTCATATGTAACGTGATTTTGTACGCCTATTAAAACTCTGCCAGTAGATTTTTCAACAGTTGGCGTAACTTCAACTTCGCCGACTTGAGAATTTCTTTCGTACTGAATCGTGACAGGATTTTTATTTTCATCAAGACGAATTTTTTCAGTAAATTCTTTCCAAGTCGTGACGGTTTCGCCATTGACGCTTAAAACTTTGTCGCCCGTTTGCAGACCTGCTAACTGCGCGGGCATATTCTCAATGACAGCGCCGAGAATCGGTTCAACTGACGGAATTGCAACGCCTTCAAAACAGTAGACGCCGAAGAAAATTATAATGGGCAAGATAAAGTTCATAATCGAGCCAGCTAAAATTACAATCATTCGCGAAATTACGGGCTTTTCACAATAGCCGCGTTCACCTGCTTGATTGTCGCTAGGATCCATTCCCGCAATGTCATTAAAGCCGCCAAGTGGAATTGCACGCAGTGAATAAACCGTTTCGCCGCGCCGAAATTTAAAAATTTTTGGACCGAATCCTATAGCAAATTCGTCAACGCGCATTCCAGTTAATTTTGCCGTGATAAAGTGTCCAAGTTCATGAAATAATACTAAAAGTCCGAAGACGAAAATTGCTGCTGCTAATGTTAAAAGCAAATGTTTTGCCTCCTTACAGAATTACATTAATTATTAAAAATCTTTTATGTGAAATTCTAACACTGAATATATTTCAATGTCAAAAGCTTTTTATTTTCCTTAAAAAAGCTTAATGTTATTTTAATCGAATTTGTCCCGTAAGCATAACAAACAAAAAAAACTTTGTGCTATATTGCAGTCAAAGTTAAGTTAAATTTCATAAAGGTTTTTTCTAGGAGGTAATAATATGGAAAAGTTTATGTGCCCACATTGTCATTCGGAACACATTCAAAAGTGCTCTATCGTTTATCAAAATGGAGCAAGTCAAATCACCACTTCAAACGGGGAAGAGGTAAGGGTTATTGGTGAGGGACTTACGCAATTAGCGCAACAAGTTGCACCGCCCGCTAAAAAGGAAACGAGCTGGGGCGCTATGATACTCTGTGGTGGTTTAGCGGCTTTGTTACTTACGAGTGGATTATTTATCGTTGGGGTTATTTTAGGCGTTATAGCGTTCGGTCTTTATGGAAGCAGTGAAGAAGCCGCCAAGTTTAACAAAGAAAAATATCCTATACTGTACAATCAGTGGTGTAACAGTTATATCTGCAATCGGTGTGGACATACATTTTTGCTGTAGCAAAGTTTAAAGCCGCTCAATAAATTTTTCAGATAAAATTCTAACTGCTGAATCTTCCATTGTCAAAACACCGAACGCAGGATTTTTCAAGACGGCGTGACTTTCCAGCGCATTTTCGATAACGTCGTAAATCTGCAGAAATTTTATCTGTCCGCGCAGAAACGCATTGACAGCAACTTCATTTGCCGCGTTGAAAACGCAAGGCAACGTACCGCCTATTTTCCCAACTTCATAAGCAAGCTTAAGACCGCGAAAAGTTTTTAAGTCTGGCTCTTCAAAAGTCAAATCTTTCATCTGCCAAAAGTTCAAATGATTTATCGGCGATTGTAACCTGCGCGGATAAGTCAGCGCGTACTGAATCGGTAATCGCATATCAGGTTCAGCAAGTTGTGCGATTATCGAGCCGTCGCGAAATTCTACCATTGAATGAATGACACTTTGCGGGTGGACGACGACTTGAATTTTATCATAATCAATACCGTATAACCAGTGTGCCTCAATGACTTCAAGTCCTTTGTTGACGAGTGACGCTGAATCTACGGTAATTTTTTTACCCATATTCCACGTTGGGTGCGATAAAACTTCGTTGACTGTTACGTCTTGCAGTTCATCAAAATTTTTCCCGCGAAATGGTCCGCCAGATGCTGTAAGTAAAATTTTTTCAACGTCGCTAGAATTTTCGCCTTGCAAGCATTGAAAAATTGCGCCGTGTTCGCTGTCAACTGGCAAAATTTTTACGTTAAAATCTTTCGCCATATTGATGATAATTTCGCCAGCTACGACAAGCGTTTCTTTATTGGCAAGCGCAATATTTTTACCGTGACCAATGGCGTTAATCGTCGGTTCAAGTCCAGCAAAGCCGCTCATTGCCGTCAAAACAATTTCAGCGTCGCCATAACCAGCCGCGTCAATTAAAGCTTGTCTACCGCCTGCAATTTGTGTTGCAGGAAAATTTTTTTCCGCTGTAAATTTTTTGTAGGCGTCTTCGTCAGCAAGTACGGCTAATTCTGGCTGAAATTCTTCGACTTGCTTAGAAAATAATTCGACGTTGGAATTTGCCGCCAATGCGCAGATTTTAAATTCGTCAGGCAATTTGCGTACAACGTCAAGCGCTTGTGTACCGATTGAACCAGTTGAACCGAGTATTGAAATTTTTTTCATTCGCTTTTCTCCTTAAGTCGTAAATTAAAAAAATTTTTTCAACTTTACATGTAAGGGGCGCACAAGGACGTGCGCCCGCCCGCGTAAATCGCGTGATGCGATTTCTGCG
>CAMJAZ010000195.1 GCA_946403735.1 uncultured Selenomonadales bacterium | reverse complement strand
AATTTTTTTCACCCATAACTTTTTACCTTGTCTGCCCGTAACCTTCTACCAAGTATTTCATAGTAGTTAAAGCTTCCAATCCCATAGGTCCGCGTGCATGAAGTTTTTGCGTACTGATACCAATTTCCGCGCCGAATCCAAATTCAAAGCCGTCAGTAAAGCGCGTCGAAGTGTTGACGTAAACTGCCGCCGCGTCAACTAGCTTTTGAAATTTTTCAGCCGCAACTTTATCGTCAGTAATAATCGCGTCTGAATGTTCAGTGTTGTACTTGTTAATGTGCGCTATCGCATCTTCAAGGCTGTTGACAACTTTAACAGACAAAATCAAATCGCTGTATTCAGTAGCCCAGTCTTCCTCCGTTGCAATTTCCATTTCTGGACAAATTTTTCTGCTAAGTTCATCGCCGCGCAGTTCAACTTTATTTTCAATCATCAGCTTAGAAATTTTCGGCAGAAAATCAGCGGCAATATCTTTGTGAACTAGAAGCGTTTCCATAGCATTGCAGACAGAAGGACGTGAAATTTTCGCCGTCAACGCAATGGGTAATGCTATATCAAAGTTCGCCGCCTTGTCAACGTAAATGTGACAAACGCCAGTTCCAGTTTCAATGACAGGAACTGTTGAATGTTCGACAACACGGGTTATTAAGCCAGCGCCGCCACGCGGGATTATGACATCAACCAACTTCCTAAGCCGACACATTGCAACTACGGCGTCACGGTCAGTTATTGCAACAAATTCAATCGCGTGTTCAGGAATGCCATGTGAAGACGACGCCTCAATCATCACGTCTGTTAAAAATTTATTGGTACGAATTGCCTCCGAACCGCCGCGCAGTAAGCAAGCGTTGCCAGATTTAATACAAAGTGCAACTGCGTCAACCGTGACATTCGGTCGAGCCTCATAAATAATTCCTACGACGCCGAAAGGTACACGAATCCGCCGAATTTTCAAACCGTTGGGACGCGTGACTTGAAAATCTTCGTGACCAATGGGATCTGGTAAATCCGCAGTTTGGCGAAGACCTTCAGCCATTGCTGCTATACGCGCAGGATTTAATGTCAATCTGTCAATCATATTTTTTCGCGTACCTTTTTCAAGAGCCGCTTTAACATCTTCGGCATTGACGGCTATAATTTCATTTTGACGCGCTATAATTGCGTCAGCCATTGCCATAAGTGCCGCATTTTTTGTTGCGGTAGAAAGTCCTGCCAATATTCTTGCAGCGCCTTTAGCCGCCATTGCTTGATTTGCTAAAAAATCTTTCATCAACATTACCGTCACTCCTTTTTTGAATTAAGAATTAAGAATTAAGAATTAAATTTACCGTTATTAATTCTTAATTAAACAAAGACTGTGCCAATTTCTTCACCGTTCAATACGCGCCGCAAATTTCCGATCTCCTGCCCATTAACAATTATCATAGTAATTCCGTGTTGGACAGCAATTTTTGCAGCTTGAATCTTAGTGAACATTCCGCCCGTTCCCAATTTTGTACCAGCACCGCCAGCAATTTTTTCAATTTCAGAAGTAATTTCCGCGACTTCGTGAATGAGTTTTGCGCTTGAATCAATTTTTGGATTGCCGCTGTAAAGTCCGTCAATGTCCGTCAAAATTATCAAAACTTCGGCGTCAATCATTTCAGCCACCATTGCCGACAAGTTATCATTATCGCCAATTCTAATTTCGTCCGTAGCGACAGCGTCATTTTCATTAATGACGGGGATAACGTCCATTTGCAACAGAGACATTAAAGAGTTGCGGGAATTTTCGCGTGCGTGTTCGTCAACAGTATTATCTTTCGTCAAAAGAAGTTGCGCCATAGTTTGTCCGTACTCGGCAAAAAATTTTTCGTAAATGTGCATTAACACGCCTTGCCCAATCGCCGCCAACGCTTGATTTTCAGGAATTGTCTGCGGTTTTTCACTCAAGCCCATTTTACCAATACCAGCCGCGATTGCGCCAGAGCTTACTAAAATTATTTCCTTGCCTGCGTTATGTAAGTCCACAAGTTCCCGCACTAAATGTTCAATTCTATATAAATTTAATTTGAACTTGCCACATTCACCATATGAAAGAGTACTTGTCCCAACTTTTACTACGATTCGCCGCGCAGATTTTAATTTTTCCCTTGCCGCACTCAACGGTATCACTTCCAAAATTTTCTTTTCATTATAAATTCATTTTGATTATTCTGCAAGTAAATTCGTATATTAGCTGTAAAAAATTTTTTTAAACGGTTTCTGTAAATTTGCTGAAAATTTTTAAAGTAAGTTCTGCCATTTATTCAATTTGACATAAATTCTATATTGTTGTAAAATCCAATGCGTTAATTAAAATAAAATAAAAAAACCTTAAGCTAAGGTTAAAAGATGAGGTGGATTTTTTTGACTAGTGTACGATTAAAAAAATTTATGACGGCTTTTGTAATTGGTGCGTTTGCATTTTCATTATCAGCAGGTACGACTGAAGGCAGAATCCACGATCCCAAAATAGCGGCAATATCTTCATCAGACCTTCGACACGGCACGAAAATTGAAACGCGCTCATCATCTAGACAATATCCAACTACAGAATATACACGTATTCCTTCGCCGACAAATAATTTTGACGTACCACAAACAACATCTGCGGCAGACCCTTCAATAATCGGTACGCCGCTTGCAACTCAAGAACAATGCGTAAAATATCTTTTAAGAAATAATCCCAATCCTAAAATTTCCGTCTCCCCTGAAGAAATTGTAGCCTACTACTACGAAGAAGCTGGGCGCGAAGGCATTCGACCAGACGTAGCTTTTGCACAGGCGCTTAAGGAGACGGGATTTTTCCGTTATGGCGGCGACGTTGTCCCTGAACAAAATAATTTCTGCGGACTTGGTACGACTGGCGGCGGCGTTCGTGGCGGTTATTTTCCAACTGCGCAATTAGGCGTTCGCGCACATATTCAGCACCTTTTAGCTTATACGTCGACACGCAAACCTACAACGCCGCTTGTTGATCCACGCTATGACATTGTACGCAACGTTTATGGTAGCCGTACGCTTAAGCATTGGTCAGATTTAAATGGACGTTGGGCAGTTCCTGGCAATTACTACGGGCAGGAAATTATGTCAATGTTTTTCGCAATTATAAACGTCAGATAAAATTTTCTACGATATTAATGAGTAATTCGTAATTCGTAATTCGTAATGAAAAATTAGTAGTAGTTAGTGAATTTTTAGCCGTCGTGACAGACGGATTTTTTTTGCAAAAATTCAGATGATAATGTATAATAAAAAAAATTTACCGTAAGGGGGAAAGTTTATGTCGACGGCTTTAGAAACTACGAAAGGAATGATCACCGCCTTAAAAAATTATTCTGAATCAACTGGAATTATCGGCGTGTACTCCTTAGACGACGCGATAAAAAGCGTTTCAACTGCAACGTCGCTTGCAGATTTTCGCAGTCAATTTGTAAAAGACGTTACAAGCACTGAAAAATATCCTGACGTGAATGAACGTCTCAAGGAAGTTTGCGGAATTATTCTTGGCGGAGAAGATACTGGCGCTATCACTGGTTCAAATGTTGGCGGTTCAACCGTAAAAACTGCTAAATCTATTGTTCCTGAAAATGGAAAATTGACGGACGCGCCTTTACCAACGCCCGGTTCAACGACGCCGATAACTTACACGGGCAATGACGGCAAATCGTTTACTTTCAACGTCAAATGGCCCGACAGTTTTACTTCGGCGTATAACTGCGAATCTATTGCAAATTACGTCGACGCTTGCGAATTGCTCGGCGACTCAAGATATTTTACAGACTTTTCGCAAACTGGTCTTTGGGGCATAAGCGGCGAAGATTTAACTAACGGCGCGACGAAAATTTTATGTGGTTTAAATGGCTGGTGGTTGCGCGAATCTGCAAAATTGGCTTATGATTCTTTTGGAATTGATTTGAATGGAAAGACTGTAATAATTCAATTAGCTGGCGGCGGAGGATTTAACGGCGCGGCGGCGGCTACTGACGGCAACAGTAAAAACGGTACGCCTGCGGACGTTATCGAAATGACGATAAATTTGGGAACTTACTATAACATTGACGCTGAAGACGCCAATGGCAGTACTTCTGGGACATATTTGGACAGAGTTATAGCTCATGAAATGGCTCACGGCGTAATGTATGCAACTGGTACGATTAAAGAAGATACCCCTGAATTTTTCCGTGAAGGCATTGCAGAATTTGTTATCGGCGGTGATGATCAAAATGCAGGGCATATGGAAGCAATTCCAAGATTGGCGCAGGATTCGGATACTTTATTAAAAAATTTGGCGTTTGCAGACGGCTATTTAAATAGAGACTCTTACCCCGCAGGTTATATGTGCATGCGTGAGCTTTGCAAACAAACTGGCACGACTTCAATGTATTTTATGGACAATGCCGCGCAGACTGCCGATTTTAACGGAAATAACACCGTCATAAATAATCTTGCTGAAGGAAATAAAATTAATTACAGT
>CAMJAZ010000194.1 GCA_946403735.1 uncultured Selenomonadales bacterium | reverse complement strand
CTAACTACTAACTACTAACTAAATTTTCTCCACAGAAAAAGTAGTTTATAAAAAATTAATTATTCAACACAACTTTAGCGCCTTTGCTACAACGAATACAAGGGCGTTTTTTATTTTTTAGTTTTGTACTTGTAGCACAGCCAAATAAATATCAGCCAAATGGGCGTACAAATTACAGCTACGCGCATTTCAGGAATTGTAGCCATAAGCGCCACGACGATTGCTAAAAATACTAGCGATAAATAATTTGTGAAAGGATAAAGTATCGACGGAAATTTTGTCTTGTGACCGACTGCCGCGCAGTGCTTACGGAATTTTAAATGCGTCAAAATTATCATTGCCCATGTTACGATAATTGCGCCCGTCACGATTGACAGCAGGTACATAAAAATTTTGTTGGGGAAGAGAAAGTTTAATATTACGGCAATTAAAGTTATTCCCGACGATACTAAAATTCCATTCACTGGAACTTTGCGCTCTGACAACTTCGCAAAAAATTTTGGCGCGTTGGACGTTTCCGCCATACCGTAAAGCATTCTTGAACCGCTATAACTTGCTGAATTGTAAACAGACACTGCCGCCGATAATACGACGAAGTTTAAAATATTCGCCGCTGAAGTTATTCCGAGCTTTTCAAAAATTTGTACGAATGGGCTAGCTTCCGTGCCGACTTCCTTCCACGACCACAAACTCATTAATACAATCATTGTTCCGACGTAGAAAATTAAAATTCTGTAAATAACTTGATTTATTGCACGCGGTAAAGTTTTATCAGGATTTTCAGCCTCACCAGCCGTAATGCCTATTAACTCAATGCCGCCGAAACTGAAAAGTACTGGAACCATTGAAAGCATCATTCCCCATATTCCGTTTGGAAAAAATCCGCCGTGTATCCAAAGGTTATTGAAATTTTCTGGAAACGGTTTACCGCTAGTGAAGATTAAGTACATGCCGAAAATTATCATAAAAATTATTGCGGAAATTTTTATCAGCGCCATCCAAAATTCAATTTCGCCGTACGCGCTGACCGTCACTAAATTTATCGCTGTGATGACGACAAGGCAAATTAAAATTCCAATCCATTGTGGCGTATCGGGAAACCAGTACGCTAAATAAATTCCGACCGCCGTTAATTCAGCCATTCCCATGACGACGTACAAAAACCAATAATTCCAGCCCGCAATGAATCCAGCTAGGTCACTCCAATATTTGCTGGCGTAGTAGCTGAATGAACCAGATACAGGCTCTTCAACTGACATTTCGCCCAGCATTCTGACGATAAAAAAAATAATCACGCCGCCGATTAAATAAGTTAATGCGACGGCGGGACCTGCTAAAGAAATTGTCGACGTGGACCCGTAAAATAAACCCGTGCCGACTGCCGTACCTAAGGCGATCATCTGCAAGTGTCTATTCTTCAATCCACGTTTTAACTTGCTTGCGTCTTCATTTTCTGTCATAAAAAATTTTCACTCTCCTATTAAATTTTACCTGCGCGGTGAGCTCGAATATCCTGCCAAACGTCACGGGCTTTTTCATACAATTTTGGTGATTGAGTTCTAATTTGGTTTGAAGTTATGATACTGCTGATAAATCGCGTTGCCTTGTCCATATCGCCGACCATAAAATAATTTACGCCAATAATGTAAGTTGCAACGTTGTCTGTAAGTTTGCCGATTGGGTAGCGTTCATTGTTGACGGACTTTTCAAAGAGTTCCGCACATTTAGTTAAATATTCTTGTTCCTTTTCGGTATCATAATCAAGGCGGCAAATCCACGCCATTTTCTGATAAAGGATAGCTTGTCTGCCCAAAGATTTTTCAAACATATCTAGAAAATAAATTGCCATTTCGTACAGCGTCAACGCCTCATCTTTATCGCGAACTTCAACAAAGGGCGTTTTAAAATCGTTTTCATCTAAAAATTCTTTAATCGCTTGACGTACACGACTAGCCATTGGCTCTTGAAATCTAGTTTCGTCGGCAGTGTATCCGCAATGTTCACAGACCCAAACGCCATATAAATAAGGATTGAAATTTTGATAATGCGTACAAAAATCAATGTCAATCGTTTCAGCGTTAAGGCGCGTTTTAACTTGAACGACGCGCGTTTTCTTACCGCAGATTGGACAAACTTTTTCAGCAATGATAGTGTAGCTGACTTCGGCTTTTTCATCTGCATTTACAATAGCGACTTCCTCTTCTTCCTTAGCCGCTTGATTTTTTTCTTTCATAAATTTAAGCCTGTCACTAAGCATAGATTTTCTATCGACGGGCTTGGCAGTTTGTTGAGCAGGCGCAGAAGTTTTAGTTTGAGTTGCGGAAGATGACGCGGCAGGTTGATTTTTATTCGTTAGTCGATTGCGAATTTGTTCACGCAATGACATAGCGGCACTTGCTGCACCGTTCGACGTAATTTGTTTAGGTTGCGGCGTTTCTTCAGTTGGAGGTTTGCCGCCGCGCAGGATTATATAAAAAATTTCTTTGCAAACATCAGCGTCATGTAGGAGACTTAGAATTGCTACTTTGTTAGGCGGACCACCAGCAGACGCAGTTATAGCCGATCCAGTAGGTTTGCCGCTGTGACGAATGATATTAAAAATTTCCATGCAAATATCTGCGTCGCGTAGTAGCATTAAAAATTCATTTTTGTCCAACTCGTCACCCCTTACATTAAAATTTTTTTTATTCTAACAAAGTGCAATAAATTTTTCAATAAGTTCAATTCCTTGCAATAATAAAATTTAAAAGTTAATTTCGTAGTAAAAATTTCCTACAAGTTAAAAGCTAAAAGCTAACATTGACATTGACACGCAGATAAATTAAAATCGATTAGCATTAAAAACGGCAATTAATTTGATTGGAGAAATGTTAATGGATAGAAAAAAATTTCATTTCGTAGGAATTGGCGGCGCTGGAATGAGTGTGCTTGCCAAAATTTTAATTGAATCTGGCTACATTGTCAGCGGCTCGGACTGCGCAGACTCGTCGACACTTCAAAAGTTAAAAAATCTTGGCGCGAAAGTTTTTGTTGGACACAGCGCGGAAAATATTTCAAGTGACATTGACGCGATAGTTTGTTCATCTGCAATTCCCGCCGATAATCCCGAAGTCTTAAAAGCCGCTGAACTTAATATCCCTAAACTTCATCGCTCCGATATAAATTCAATGCTCCTCAACGCGAAAAATGGAATTGCCGTTGCTGGCGCTCACGGTAAGACGACTACAACTTCAATGATTGGTTTCGTACTTTATAACGCGGGCGTCGACCCCACTATAATTATTGGCGGCGAATCGGTTGACTTGGGAACTGGCGCAATTTTAGGCAAAAGTGATTATCTCGTATCGGAAGCTGATGAAAGCGACGGTTCATTTGTCACGCTCAAGCCGTCAATAGCCGTCGTCACGAACATTGAAGATGATCACCTTGACCATTACGGCACGGTTGAAAAAATTCGTGAGGCATTCAAAACTTTTCTTTCAAACATTAAGCCCGACGGTTCAGCCGTTTTGTGCTACGACAATGAAGTTGTACGCGGCATTGGCGCTGAACTTGATAGAAAAGTTATTTCGTACGGTATCGACTTCAACGCAGACTTTACTGCAACGAACATTCGTGCAGATATTAACGGCATAAGTTTTGACGTTATCCAGCGAATCAACGTAAGCGGCGAAGTTGGCAAAAAATTTTTAGGTAAAGTTCAGCTGGCAATTCACGGACGCCACAACGTTTTAAATGCTCTGGCGACGATAGCTGTTGCAATTCAAATTGGCGTACCCTTTGAAAGAATTGTTGACGGTTTGAAAAATTTTCACGGCGCTAAACGGCGTTTTCAAACGAAGGCGCGTATTAAAGATATTTGGATTGTCGACGATTATGGACACCACCCAACGGAAATTGCCGCGACGCTTAAAGCCGCGCATGAAGCTAAACCAGATAGAATCATTTGCATTTTCCAGCCGCATAGATATTCGCGTACAAAACTTTTGCTTGATGAATTTGGTAGCGCATTTGCCGACGCAGATTTTTTAATTTTGACGGATATTTATTCAGCTGGCGAAAAGAAAATTGACGGCATTAGCGGTGAATCAATCGTCAACGCTGTCATTGAAAAAACTAATCAGCAAGTCTTGTACGTTCCCGAACGTGAAAAAATTGCTGAATATTTGATTGAACTTGTAAGACCTGGTGACTTAATCATTACAATGGGCGCTGGCGATATTTACAAGACGGCTGATGAATTTGCGGCGATATTGAATCGGCGCTTGAAAAGTCGAATCGTCGTTGTAATGGGCGGACCTTCGACGGAGGCGGAAGTTTCACGGCGTACAGGTAAAGCCATTGCCGACGCGCTTAAATCAAAATACTATAACGTTGAGACAATGGAACTTCAACCGAAAACTTTTGCAAGCGACATTCAGAAAACTAATTGCTCAATCGTCTTCAACGCGGTACACGGACTTTGCGGCGAAGATGGATTAATTCAAGGCACGCTGGATATGCTGAAAATTCCTTATACTG
>CAMJAZ010000193.1 GCA_946403735.1 uncultured Selenomonadales bacterium | reverse complement strand
TTCATTATTCTCGCTGCCGTAATGATTCAAATTTAGGCTTTGCCAACACGCCCTAGTATAAATTTGTATCACTAAAAAAATTTTGATATAATGCTAAAAAATTTTTGAACGGAGAAAGTTTTGTGATTGACGAAGATTTAAAAATTATTGAAGAAAAAATTCTGCGCGGTGAACGTTTAAATTTTGATGACGGAGTCGCGCTTTTTCATTGTAGAAATTTAGCGGCGATTGGTACACTTGCTGACTACGTGAGGAAAAAAATTTGCGGCGATAAAGTTTTTTACAACGTCAACTGCCACGTCAACTTAACAAACATTTGCATGGCACGTTGTAAATTTTGCGCGTTTGGTCGTGACGAAAATTCTGCTGGCGCGTATGCAATGACGATTGACGAAGTTATTTCACTTGTCGAAGAGGCGTTGAAAGATCCAAATATGGGCGGCTTGCACGTAGTCAGTGGTCTGCACCCTACGTGGAAGTTTGAAAATTATTTGGAGATTTTGCAAACGATTCATGAAAAATTTCCCGCGCTGTACATAAAAGGATTTACTGGCGTTGAAATTACGCACTTTGCAAAAATTTCTGGCTTAAGCGTCGAAAAAATTTTGACGCAATTAAAATATGCTGGACTTCAAGCTATTGCAGGCGGCGGCGCAGAAATTTTATCAGACCGCGTAAGAAATTTACTTTGTCCGAAAAAAGCTACTGCCGCTGAATGGCTTAACGTCGCACGTACCGCACATAAACTCGGTTTGAAAACTAATGCGTCGATGTTGTACGGTCACATTGAAACGATTTATGAGCGCGTCGAACATTTAATCAAACTGCGCGAACTGCAAGACGAAACTGGTGGCTTTCAAACTTTCATTCCATTTCCATTTCTGCCGAAAAATACTGCGCTTGAAAATAAAATTCCGCAAACTTCAATGTGGGACGACTTGCGCACAATCGCCATTTCTCGCCTTATGCTCGACAACTTCAAACACATTAAAGCGTATTGGGTTATGCTTGGAGTACCTGCCGCGCAGATTGCTTTGAACTTCGGCGCGAATGATATTGACGGTACGATCCACCGCGAAAATATTTTACACGAGGCAGGCGCATCAAGTCCCAAATTTTTGACGGAAGAAAAAATTATTGAACTCATTCGCGAAGTTGGACGCGTACCAACTCTTTGTGATTGCAACTACAACATTTTGGAAAAAGGAAGATGAAAAAAAATAAATTAGTCGCGCCTGTAGTAAAATGGGTCGGCGGCAAAAGGCAACTGCTTGAAACTTTTATGGATTTAATCCCTAAAAAATTTTCTTCGTATTGTGAACCATTTCTCGGCGGCGGCGCTTTACTTTTTGAACTTCAGCCGAAAAAAGCTTATGTCAATGACATAAACGCAGACTTAATTTTAGTTTACAAAGTAATTCGTGACGACGTTGAAAAACTTATTTCGGAGCTGGCGAATTTTAAAAATGACGCAGAAATTTTTTATTCTGTTCGCGATTGGGATAGAGATAAAGAAAAATATAATTCCTTGTCAGACGTTCAACGCGCGGCGCGAATTATTTATTTGAATAAAACTTGCTACAATGGCTTGTACCGCGTAAATAACGCTGGCGAATTTAATAGCCCATTTGGCAGTTACCGTAACCCAAATATAATTAATGCGCCTGTACTTCTTGCTGTCAGCAAATATTTTAATTCCGCGCAGATTCAATTAACGTCGTGCGATTACGCTGAAGTTTTAGCCGAAATTCCTAAAAATACTTTCGTCTATCTCGATCCGCCATACGATCCAATTTCTACAACTTCAAATTTCACTGGCTATTCAAAAGGCGGCTTTAATCGCGATGAACAAATTCGTTTGAAAGAATGCTGCGATTTTTTGACGGCGAATAAAATTAAATTTATGCTTTCCAATTCAAAGACAGATTTTATTTTGGATTTATATTCCGCGTACAATATCAATACCGTACAGGCGAAACGTGCAATAAATTCCATTGGAAGTGGGCGCGGCAATGTTGAAGAAATTGTGGTGAGAAATTATGGCTGAAAATAAAAATGATACGGCGTGGCAAAAAATTTTTGACAAGTACAAAGTTTTGAGTTGTCTAGAGAATGACGGCATTTTTCAAATTTCCGCCGAACAAATTAAAGAATTTAGAGAGCCGCGACTTATGGCGAAGTTTGACCATAAAATTAATTTGCCGAAAATTTTTGTTGAAAATGATTTAGCAATTTTGCCCGTCACAAGGGGCGATTACGTCATTTCGCATTTCAATTTGTACCATAAATTTGAAACGGCTAATGAAATTATTCATCAAATGCAGTTGCCAGATTACATTCAAAGTTTGGACTGCAACAACATTTTTAGTGAATCTGTTGCCTTGAATTGCGCGTTTGCGTCGGGGATAATTGCTGATTTTATGGAGGACGAACAAATTTTTTCTACCACAACAGGCAGAATGGGTTCAGGTAATTTCAACTTTTTTGTGGACGACGTAAAAAATAATTTTCACTATGATATTCACGTTAAAAATTCTCAAATCGAAATTGACGCCGCCTACGAAGGCTTGAAACATTTTGCGATACTTGAAGCTAAACGCGACATTTCCGAAGATTTTTTGATACGTCAACTTTATTATCCTTATCGAATGTGGAAAGGTAAGTTGCGGAAAGATATTAAAACCATTTTCTTTGTTTACTCAAATGGAATTTTTCATCTGTACGGTTATGAATTTGAAAATCCCGAACATTATAATTCCCTGCGGCTCGTCAAGCAGAAAAATTATTCTGTCGAAGATACAAAAATAAATTCTGCTGATATTCAAAAAATTTTGGACGAAGTAACATTAAATGCTGAACCTCAAAACGTACCTTTTCCGCAGGCTGATAAATTTGAGCGCGTTATAAATTTGTGTGAACTGCTGAATAAAAAGGAAATGAGCAAAGACGACGTAACGCAAGAATACGCTTTTGATGCTCGGCAAACAAATTATTATACTGACGCCGCACGTTATCTCGGACTTGTTGAAAAGAAAAATTCAAAATACAATCTTAGTGCATTGGGCGAAAAAATCTTGTCGTACAACTTCAAAACTCGGCAATTAGCCTTTTGCAAATGCATTTTGGCGCATAAAGCTTTTTACTCAACGTTGAAAAAATTTTTCGATTGCGGCGTAATGCCAAGTAAAAATGAAATTGTACAGATTATGAAGACTTCAAATTTACACAACATTAACAGCGACGAAACTTTTGAGCGACGCTCCTCAACGATACGCAGTTGGTTAAATTGGATTGTCGGATTGATAAACGACTGAAAATTATATTGCAATATTTTGGGGTGATGTAATGTCGAATGCAAAATTGGAAACTCGATTTGTAAATGAAATTGAAGGAAAATTTTTAGTTCCCTCGTATCAACGCGGCTATCGTTGGAACGAAAATGAAGTAACGCGCCTGCTTGATGACGTTTACAATTTATTAAATTTTAATTCGGGAAAAAATCCGTTAAACGGCTCAAAAAATTATTGTCTTCAGCCGATTGTAGTTAAAAAGTTGGACGACAATTTTTTTGAAGTGATTGACGGTCAACAGCGCTTGACTACTTTATTTCTGATTTACAAATACATTTTTTCAAAAGGGCAATGTGATGAACCAAAATTTATTTTGGAGTATCAAACGCGTATAACTTCCGCAGATTTCCTTCAAAATATAGAGTCTAATTTGAGCGATAAAAATAATTACATAGATTTTTATTTCATGGCAAATGCTTATACCGCAATAAAAAATTGGTTTGAAATGAAAAAAGATTCGCGCAAAGTTGCCAGATATTTTGACACGTTATTTGCGGACAATGTAAAAATTATTTGGTATGAAGTCGACGACACGGAAGACGGCAACGCAATGTTTACGCGGCTTAATATCGGGAAAATTCCGCTGACAAGTGCCGAATTGGTTAAGGCAATGTTTCTTAGCTCCAATCGTATGAATGGACGTAAACAGGACGAAATTGCGTTGCAATGGGACAATATCGAAAAGGAACTTCACAACGAATCTTTTTGGTATTTCTTGACGAATAATTTAGCTAAAAATTATCAGACACGCATTGACTTAGTGCTTGACTTGAAGTCTGAAAAAATTTTGGGTAATCGTGAAAAATATTTCACTTTCTTTTACTTCGACGAGCTTAGCAAGGAAAAAGATTTAAATGAAGTCTGGCGGGAAATTGTTCAAACTTTTTTGACGCTGAAAGATTGGTACGAAAATCACAATCTTTATCATAAAATCGGCTACCTTATCGCTTCAAGATATAAAAATCTTTCAGAAGTTTTCAAAGAATCACAGGGAAAAACTAAGCGTCAATTTTTTTGCAAACTTGATGATTTTATTAAATCTTCCGTTGCCTTAAGAAATGATGACAGCTATTTAAATTGGACTTATGAAAAAGATCGCGAAAAAATTCAGCGACTTTTACTTTTATTCAATGTCGAATCGGTCAGGCAAAACGGCGAAATGTCTCAATGGTTTCCTTTTGACAAATTTAAATTTAGTACAGACGGATCAA
>CAMJAZ010000192.1 GCA_946403735.1 uncultured Selenomonadales bacterium | reverse complement strand
CGGCGAGGACTTCGGCTCAGGGAAAATTTTCTTGCCTCAAGTGCTACTTAGTGCGGAGACGATGCGGCTTGCCTTTGACGAACTCAAAAAAATTTTCCCCGCGCAAGAGACTAAGACGCAGGGAACATTCGTTATCGCCACTGTCAAAGGCGACGTGCACGACCTAGGAAAAAATATCGTCGGGGCACTGATTGCCAACAGCGGCTTTAAGCTCGTCGACTTGGGCAAGGACGTTGACTCGGAAAAAATTGTCCGCGCCGCCCTAGCTCACGACGCCGATATTGTCGGGCTGTGCGCCCTTATGACCACGACGATGATTCAGATTGATAAAGTCATTGAGGACTTACACGCGGCAGGCTGTTCGGCTAAAGTCATGGTCGGGGGCGCGGCTTTAACTCAAGAGTACGCTGACTCCGCTGGAGCCGACGCTTACGCCCGCGACGGTGTGGAGGCTGTCCGATTAGCTAAGCAATTAGTCACGAAATAAATTTTGCCGTTGAGCCCGTTTTAGTCTTCGTAACTTCGAGACGAACGGGCATTTGATTTTTAAGCTCCTCGACGTGCGAGATTATCCCGACCAAACGTCCGCCGCTCTGTTCGATTATCGTAGAAATCGCCCCGTCGAGAGTTTCGCTATCCAAACTGCCAAAGCCCTCGTCAATAAAGATTGTGTCCAGCTTAATGCCGCCCAAATTATTTCTGACAACCGCCGCCAAACCCAATGCCAAAGATAACGACGCCAAAAAACTTTCTCCGCCGCTGAGGGTGGCAACAGGTCGTCTTTCGCCCGTGTAGTCGTCAAGGATTTCCAGATTGAGTCCCAACTTTGAATCAGCGCGTTCGCCTGCAGGATTGCTTTTCAAATTGTAACGGCGGTCGCTCATTTTTTCTAATCTGTAATTTGCTTCTGTCAAAACCTGCTCAAACATCGCGCTGAGGTAATATCGTGCAAAAGAAAGTTTGTTCCCGCTAATTTTTCCGTTCGCCGCGTCCGAAAGCCTCTTCCATACTCGCAAAGTCTTCTCTGCCGCAGAAATCTTTTTATTTAGCTCGGAAAGTTGCGCCGAAAGGTCTATGAGTTCGTCCAAATCTTTTTTCAGCGACATTTCCTCGCGGATTGCCTCGTTGAAAATTTTTTGCGCCTCATCTGTCCGACTTTTCAACGCGTCAACGTCAGGCGGTGTCTTGTCCTTGAGTTTGTCTGCAAGTTTGTCCTTCGACTCCTGCGCCGTGGTTAATGCTCCTTCGCACGAAGATTTTTTATCGCTTGCCTCACGAAAAGATTTATCCGCACGTTTCCAAGCAGTTTCAAGCTCACGAAACTTTTTTCCAGCCGCGGCAATGTCGGCGTCGAGTTGTGCGGGATTCTCCAAATATTGTTCGGAAATTTGCTTTTGAACCGTTTGCCACTCGCCTAAACGTTGCGCCCTCGTAGATAATGCGGTGTTTTGACTTTGATTAGCCGCGTTCAATTTGATTGTATTGTCCGCGATATATTTTTCCCCAAGTTCAATGCGTTTATCACAATCGGTTAGCTCGTCAGCTTTTTTCTTTGTCTCGTCGAAAATTTTTTGAGCCGTCAACTTGTCGGGCACGTCAGCAAATTTTTTGTTGTTGAGGTCGTCGCGTTTGGTATCGATTGCCGTTTGAATTTGAGCCGCTGAAATTTTCGCCTTGTCGAGTTTTTCTTTGCGTTCATCAGCTTTGGATTGTGCGGCGTCGATTTCTGAGTCCGAAGGAATGATTTTTTCGCTGAAGTCAACGGGATAATGAATTCGCGAGCCGCATACCGGGCAAGGTTCACCGTCTTTAAGATTCTTTGCCAGCAGTGCTGCTGAGCCGTCGCGCTGAAGTTTTTGCAGTCGTTCCAATTCCACGTTTGCGGCGGTGAATTCTTTTTCGGCGATTGAAACTCTTTGACGAGCACGATTTAAATCATTTTCGAGCCGCTTAATCTCCTGTAAAATGCTTTCGCGCTCACGAGCCTTATCCAAAATGGTTTTAGCCTCGGCAAATGCTTTTTCCGCGCCCGATAACTCGCTACGACGTTTTTTTAATTGTAAAAGCCGCGCCTCAAATTTTTTTGCGTCCTCTTCGCACTTTTTCACTGCATCATTTGCTGTTTTCAAAGCTTCATCGGCTTTGTCCAGAGCTTCGCGTTTGGCGTTCAAATCGACGAAGGCATTTTTTATTTCAGCAAGCTTATCGGCGTCGGATTTTAATTTTTCGCGCTCGGATTGTTCGCCCTCGCGCTGGTCGTATTCTCTTTTGGCATCGTCGAAAATTTTTCTAGCTCGCTCAAGATTTTTTTTCGCCGTTTCGAGTGATTCATTGCGTCGTTTTAATTCTGCAAAGTCGCTCGCCAAAATTTTTCCCGCAGTGTAATCTGCTTGAGCCTCTTTGAAAATCTTATCGCGTTCAGCGGATTTTTTTTGCGCAACGAAATAATTTGCGCGGAATCTTGCAAGGGTGGTCTCATCCAGTTCCACGCCCTGAAATCGTGCCGTCAAAGCGGCTTTATCTCGATTCAAATCATCAAAAAGGCTTTGTGCGTCGTCAGCTTTGCGCTTGAGTTCCGTTTCGATTTGATTATAAAGCGCGGCATTAAACAGCGTATCCAAAATCGGCTGACGTTCGGCGGAGTTCGCGGAAAGAAAATTTTTAAATTCACCCTGCGGCAACAAAACTACTTGTCGAAATTGTTTTACGTTAAAGCCGAGCAAGTCTGTAATCGCGTTCGTAACGTTTCTAGTTTGCGTTTCTATAATCTGCCCGTCGCGTTTAAGTTCGGCTGTCAGCTGATTTGGGTTGCTCTTTCGATTCGGATTATAACTGAGCGTGCGGCGGACATTGTAAATTTTTTCTCCTAGGGCGAATTCGAATTCGACTTCGGTTTTAACATTGTTTGAAATGCCCTTCGAGCGCATCATCACTCCGTCGCGTTCATCGCCAGAAGCCGTACCGTAAAGAGCAAAACAAATCGCGTCAAGGATAGTCGTTTTGCCCGCACCCGTCGCCCCGTGAATCAGAAATATTTTCTCATCGCGCAGGCTTTCTTCAAAATCCAATTCAACAGGCTTGACATAAGCTCCAAACGCCGTCATTTTTAATTTAAGTGGTCTCATTATCTCTCCTCCCGTTCGACTTCGCGTAAAATTTCTTCTAACGCGGCTTGCTCATCATTAGTCATTGGTTCCTGCATTACGTCTTTAAAAAAGTTAGCGAACTGCTCAGAAATCGAATCTTCCTTGCGAAAAGAACTCGGCGACGCGTCGTCATAACTCTTTAAATGATTTTCGCGCTTGACTTCCAAAAAGTTTGGGAAAGCGTCGCGAAGTTTTTCTGTTTCGTAAATATAAACGTCGTCCGTTAAAATTATCTGCACATAATCCTGAATTGGCTCGCGTTTCATAAGCTCATTGAACGTTCCAGTTACAGTTTTAACATCTCTACGCGGCTTAAGCTCAATTTCTTTAGGTTCCATGTTGCCTAAGCCGTCAATATCGACAATCGTAACGGATTTTTTATGGTTAGCCTCATCGAAGGAGTATTTAAGCGGCGAACCACTATAAAATTTCTGCGGTTTATGAAGATGACCGAGCGCGATGTAATTGTATTCGGAGAAAATATTTGCGTCGACGTTCGATAAAGTCCCTACGATTTTTCTTTCCGAATCGCTTTCAATGCCGCCAGTCAAGAAAACGTGAGCAAGTGCGACGCTCCTTTTGCTAGGTGGAATTCTTTGGCGTGCAAGGTCAACATAAAACTTATTTGCGTCGTTATAAGTCAGTCGTTCGGCGTCCTCGGAGAAAAACTTTGATTTAATCTCGCCCGGCTCAAAGAAAGGAATCATGGAGAAATATATCGCGCCGAAGTCGTCTTCAAGCACAATGTTTTTTGGTTCATCGGAGACTTTAGCGGCGATAAAAATGTTTTGGCGTGCAAAAAGTTTGCTACCGAAATTCAAACGAGTCGCGGAGTCGTGATTGCCCGCGATAATTAGCGTCGGGAGCTTTCTTTCTGCAAATCTAGTCAAGGTTTCGTTGAAAAGGTCTACGGCGTCGATTGGAGGAACGCCTCTATCGTAAATATCGCCGCAAATCAGAATCGCATCGGGCTTTTGCTCGTCGATGACTTTAAAAATCTCGTCGAGGATATGTATCTGGTCGTCGAGGAGATTTTGACCCTTTAAAGTCTTGCCTAGGTGCCAATCGGCGGTGTGAAGTAGTCTCATAACCAAGCCTCCTAAATTACTTAAAATCAGCGGAAGACAGCATCGTCGGAAATTCTGCGGGATTAAAGTCGTCTTTATCGTCAAAGCTATTTCCACGGAAAATTTTCTTGCCGTCGAAGTCGGGCTTACCAGCTTTGTCGTCAAAGGTCGTCCGGCATTTCGGATAAGAAGTGCAACCCCAGAAGTCTCCGTTCTTTCCCTTGCGCTTGACCAGAGCCGAGCCGCACTTCGGACACTGGAAAGCTCCTTCCGCCGCGGCAAATTTTGCTTTCGTCGCCTCCGTGCAGAGTTTGCTTGTAAGTGCCACTTGCCCCGCTAAAAAATCTTCTAA
>CAMJAZ010000191.1 GCA_946403735.1 uncultured Selenomonadales bacterium | reverse complement strand
AAAAGTTTGGAAATTAAAATTCCGCGTTTCGTTGAATGGTTGCAAGGTGGCGAAGATGTACTCAAGCTTGATGCTATGTGCAAAATTAAAAATGCCTGTATCGAGACAACATTGAATATTGAAACTCAGTTTGGTCGTGCGGGCTACCTTGCACAGTGGAAGAAAGATGACGTTGAAAATGAGAGTTCCGAAGATTTTTATTTTCCTTGTTGTATTAATTCTTTAAAATTTTTTGTTTGCGCATTTAAATTGACTGCCAGCTTGGTGAAAATTGTCATGGTGAACGACCCCGCGCAGTGTTACCGAGAAATTAAAAGCACTGGGGATTTTGTGGAAGCGGCAATTTATTCAGCGCCGCACGAGGGAAACAAGGCGAATCATCTTGAAAAATTTTTGTTAAAGTTTTTTGAAGATAAATGCGTAGCTGAAAATTATTTTGAAATTGGATTGAAAGACGTACAAAGGGCAATGCGCATTTGGTACGAGATGTTTGAGGGAGTTGAAATAAATGGCAAGTAGGCTTGAGAATATCGCGCGAAACGCTATCGGCGGGGATAGCATTATGGACGGGCGCGAACCAATTAAAACTGCGGACATTATCGCTAAATATCCCGACGGCATTTGCATTACGGGCATTGCAAAAAATACGTACAATGGCAGCACGTACCCTGTTTTCACTTTTGCTGAAGAGCCTAGCAAGTATTTCAGCGGCGGAACTGCACTTTCGCAAATGGTCGACGGTATGATTGACGAGTACGACGGCAACTTGGCGGAATTGAACAGCGACCTTCAAAAAGAACATCTCAAAATTAAGCTGGTCAAAACGAAAACTAAGCGCGGCTACAACTTCACTAAAGTTATTGTCGTAGGAACTGTTCCTGTGAAAAATATTGTGGAGGATGAAAACGGCAAGCAGATTGACACGGACACTGGTGAAGTTATCGAAAGTTCGCCCGATGATGAAGACGTCCCCTTCTAAGTGTTTCAAAACTGCAAGCAGTAAGTAAGGCGTGGGCTAGTAAACTTCAAAACTAGACGCTAGCCCTTGAGCCTTTGAAAGCGGCGAATTTGATTGTTAAGCGGATGTCGTGCAATTAATCCTAAAAAAAACGAAAACTCCTAACGGAGTACGTTTTTGCAATTATCAAAATTGCGGAGAATCGCTAAAAGCGACCGCCCGAGACGGCGCAATTACCATTACGCTTAATCAAAAAATCGCTACTCAGGCGTAAACAGTGTGCAAACACCTGCAAAAAAATTTTAGCAAAAGCTCAAGGCAATGTCAATCTAGTGTGATTGGAATGGTTCACAATGCGGTTGAATTTCTGTCAAGTGTTGTCAACTCCTTGTAATCTTTGTCCCAAACATCATCATCAAACCAAGAATCATCGCGGGAAATTACGGCGTCACCATTGCTGTTATAACTAGTATTTTTCTTAGCTAGAGAGTAAAGTTTTTCTTTGTTAGCCTGTACAAGCTCACTGAAATTTTTCACTTTGAACACCCCCTAAACTTTTGGGAAATTATAAATTTTTAAATGTCAATCGTCAATAAAAACTTTGAAAGGAGAATGGCAATGAAAAAGTTCGCGATAACAGGCATTGCGGCAGGGGATATTGCAAATTTGCGTAGCGTGTACGTTAAATCGGACGGCGCAAATATCATAGTCACTGGGCAAAACGGCGCGGGTAAATCGACGCTTGCCAAAACTATTTTGTGGACACTTATGGGCAGTACTGCTGACGGAGAAAAACTTATTCCGATTGACGGTGACGGCTTGCCTTACGCTGAAGTTGAACTTACTGACGGCGCGACGATAACGCGGTTTCGCAAAGAAATTATTCAGCGCGTGTCAAAAGGCGTGATGTCACGTTCTACCGATTGTTTTTTGAATGGATTTCCAGTAACGCTGAAAGATTTTCAAGAATTTTTCAATCAGTACATTTCGGCTGAAGGATTTCAAATTTTAATCGGACTTGGTAACTTTTTCAAACTTAAGCCAGCTGATCAGCGTCGTATCTTGACGGAAAATTTTTCACGGATTAGCGATGATGAACTTGCCGCCGAAATTGGTTTAGACACGCAGGGTAGGTCGATTGAAAAATACGTTGATTTGCTGAAAAGTAAAATTCGGCAGACTAAGAAGGCACTGACTGAAATTCCTATCTTTATAAAAAGTCTTGAAATGCAGACGGTTGAAGTTGTCGACGATAGAAAGACACTTGAATTTGAGAAACACGCGCTGGAAATGGAACTGCAAGAAATGATTCATAAAATGGCGTTGAGTGATGAAATTCGCGCTGGCTTGAATGAGTTGAAAGGTAAGGCAGGACTGGCAACACAAGACTACTGGCAACGTCGCAAAGAATATGACGCGTTGAAAGATGAGATTGCGGGGGCTGAACGTGAACTTGAAAAAATGCGTGAACAATACGAAATGCCGCTTGATAATTGCCCAATGTGCGGACAAGCGATACAGGGTGAACGTGCTGACAGGATACGCGATAAGATTGCGCTTGAAGGTCAAAAACTCTCCGCGAAAATCGAAAGTTACAAGGTTAAATTGGCAAAAATTGCCGAATGTGGCAAGATAGCGCGTCAAGATATGGACGCTTTAAATAAAAAGTTGGAAGTACAGGACTTTGATTCAACTGAATATAATTTGGCGTCAAAACGGCGTGATGTCCTCCAGCGTGAAATTGCAGAGCGTAATAAACGCATTGCAAAGATTGAAACGCAACTTGAAATTAATAGCCGCAATGAAAATGAAGTGGCGGAAGTGAAAGCACGTGAAAAAAAGTTTGGCGCAAATTTGTCTGAATATGAAGGGCAACTGGCACTTTGTGAAGAGTTCACGCGGCGGAAAATGGATTTAGTCACGGATGCGATTAACAGTCACTTTCAATTCGTGAAGTTCCAAATGTTTGAGACGCTGAAAAATGGCGAAGTGAAAAATACTTGTACGGCAACTTTGAACGGCGTAGCGTATGAAAATTTGTCGAAAGGCGAAAAGTTTAAAGTGGCGTTGGACGTGCTTAATGCTTTTCAAAATTATTATGGCGTGATGTTACCGCTTATCATTGACGACGCAGAAAGTTACACGTCAAACAGCTTGATTGAAATTGCGAACCAGCAAATTTTGTTGAAGGCGGTTGAAGGTCAAGTGGATTTGCAAATTAGTAGTGGTAGTGCTGAAAGGCGGAAGATAGCTTGAAGTTGTTTACTTATGAACAAGAAAAAAAAATCACCCAAGATATTTTGAAACTCTTGGACGGTGTACCTTACATGACTGCTGAAAAAATTCTTGATGAGGTTAAAGCCGATGCTTATAGAAATTCCTACGTCGACTTTGACCCGAAAGTTGAAGTTGAAGTTAATCTCTCTACAAAAAAAATTGAAGAACTTAGCGAACTTTTAAATGGCGCTACGGCGTTCATTGAAAAAATCAGAGAAAAATATTTGGACGATGAAACTAATGAAAAGTCGGCTGATTTCGAGCAGTTTACGAATCGCCTTCAGAAGTTGATTTCGGCGAACACAGAATCTCAATAAGAGTTTCGGTAAGAATTTTTTGACTAACTTCTATAGCAAAAAAAGTTGTGTAAAGTTGCGGATCGCGCGTCGGATAAACTCGAGACATTTTTTCTGCAAATTCTTTAGACCCTGCATCTTTTTTTTACACGGCTACTGATTTTCTGTATAAGTTCGCGTAATTCTTGTTCTTGCATAAGATCACCACCTTTCATTGGGTGATTATAACATAAAGGTTGATTAAGGGCGCGGTAACATTTTTGAAAGGATGTGAAAAGCCTCTTTATGAAAATTTTTTGCCAATAATAAGCCGCGCCCGCTTAATCCTATTTTGAAGGTGAGAGATGAACAAAGAAGATGAATTTACCTTAAAAGAATGGCTTTTTGAAACGTGGAAAAAGACACGTCGCCACGAATTTTTCTTAGCAGGTTGCGTTGTCGGCAAAGTTCCAGATGCTTATGGATTGGCTAAACGTTATGGCATTAAAAGTAAAATTGCGCGGGAATTTTTTGAAAGGCTTCGTATACCAGGAGTGATTTTGAGAGACCGCGACCGTTTCACAATTTTTAACTGCCTTGAACGTTGGGCGCGTGACAACGATGTTCCGCCGAAAATTGCTAAAATTCTTCACTACGCTAAAGATGAAAAAATTCTGGTGTTTATGTCAGCTTATTGCACGGTAGAAATTACTGGCAATAAAGATGTGACACTTTTTGAAGAGGATATGCCAAAAGAAGATGAGTTTGAACGTTGGTACAAAAAATTACTTAGTGCGCTTGAGGAAGAGGAGAAACAAACTTTTGGCTATCGACGTGAATTGTTCGTCAGGGTGGTTTCTCGTACGCAAACTGCTCGTGCATATGAAAAAATGCTTAGAAATTATTACAAATTCAAGGCGTTAATCAAGATGGGTGAATTAAGCCCAGAAAGTTTGCCGTCGCTGAATCGTACAATCAACCACTACTATGTTGAAGATATTGAAAATGCGAAAACGGCTGATGAAATGTTCGCGCTATGGAAAATGATGTGCGCGGGTCTGCTT
>CAMJAZ010000190.1 GCA_946403735.1 uncultured Selenomonadales bacterium | reverse complement strand
ATTTTAACTAATTATCACGATCCGTCAATAAGTTGGAATTTCCGCGCAGATTTTGCAAATTTAAATTCATTCGTCAAATCACTTCACATAACAGAAATGTTTGTCAATCACCTAATCCACTTTAACTTTCTATTCATTGCGAATTGGATTTTGGCTAGCAAGTTACCGTTTACTTATATGGTACATGATTACTATTGCGTTTGTGCGGGAAAACATTTTCAATACTGCGAATCAAAGTTTTGTGAACTTAGCATAGTTCATCCTGTTTGTAGGTACTATTTAAAACATTTTCAGTTATGGGATTGGCGAAAATGTTGGTCTACACTTTTAAGCGCCGCTAAAAAAATTATCGCTCCTTCAAGTTATACTGCGCAGATTGTCAAAAATATTTATCCTAACTTAAATATTGAGGTTCGACCTCATAAAATTGCTTTGCCGATTGAAAAAACTTTTAAACCAGAATTTGCGGCGCGTGAAAAATTGCGAATAACTTTTTTAGGTGAAGTTTGTGAACATAAAGGCGAATGGTATTTGTTAAAGCTCAATGAAATTGTTCGACGTGAGAAATTGCCGATTGAATTTGTTGGTTTAGGTGAATACAAAGATGATGTCCGTACTGGTACGAAGGAAGGAATAATTTTAGCTGGCAAATACAATGCGCCTGAAGTTTCAAAAAAGCTGGCTGAATATGAAACGGCGATTGTAGCCGTACTTAGCAACGTTCCCGAAACATATTGCTATACGGCAAGCGAGGCAATGTTGTCTGCTACCCTGTCATGGCAATGAATATTGGTGCTCATGCTCTGCGCGTGGCAAAAAATAAATGCGGCTGGATTTTCCCGCTTGAAGCAGCGAATCATGGACTTGATCATTTAGCAAATTTCCTGCGGCAAGTTGTCACGCCTGCTGGGCGGAATGAAATTTTGATTAGGGCGGCTAACACCGCGAACTTTAAAAACGGTACTGAATAATTTTAAATAAATTTAATCACGAACTTTTGGAGGAATGCTTAATGCAAGTGTCAATGAAGTGGTTAAAAGACTACTTGAATATAAATTGTACGGCTGACGAGCTGGCGGAAAAATTTACAATGGCGGGAATACCCGTTGAAAACGTCGTACACGCTGGCGACGGGCTGGAAAAAGTTGTCACGGGAAAAATTGTTGAACTTACCGCGCATCCCGATTCAGACCACCTTTTAGTTTGTCAAATGGACGTTGGCGGCGACGAACTTTTACAGATTGTGACAGGTGCGCCGAACGTCAAGAAAGGGCAAGTTGTACCAGTTGCGCTTGTCGGTTCACGCTTGCCCAACGGTCAAAAAATTTCTAAAGGCAAACTGCGCGGAGTACTTTCAAACGGTATGCTTTGTTCGGCAGACGAATTGAAATTGGACGTTGAAGACGCGCCGAATGGAATTTACATTTTGCCTGACGATACACCCGTTGGAGTTCCTGCCGCGCAAGTTTTGGGACTTGACGACGATATTTTAGAATTTGAACTGACGGCTAATCGTGGCGATTGTTTCAGCGTTTACGGCTTAGTACGTGAAGCGGCAGTACTTTTAAACGAAACGCCGAACTTTCCAAAAATTGAAGTCAATGAAGACGCTGGGCAAAATGCCGCTGATTTAATCGAAATTAAGATTGATGCGCCAGATTTATGTCAACGCTTTTCATCACGTGTCTTGACTGACGTTAAACTTTTCCCTTCGCCTGATTGGATGCAAAAACGCCTTGAAGGCGCTGGCATTCGCGCGATAAATAATGTTGTCGACGTGACAAATTTTGTAATGGTCGAACTTGGTCAACCTATGCACGCTTACGACTACGACGAAGTTGTTGGACACGTTTTAAATGCTCGCCGCGCAGTTGCGGGGGAACAACTTCACACGCTCGACGATTCAAACAGACTTGCTAAAGGTGACGAACTTGTCATTGCTGACGCTGAAAAGGCGGCTGGACTTGCTGGCGTCATGGGCGGACTTGAAACTGAAATCACTGAAAAAACTAAAACAGTTGTCCTTGAGGCGGCGGCATTTAATCCCGCGTCAATTCGCCGTACAAGCCGCGCAGTTGGTCTTCGCTCTGAAGCGTCGGGCAGATTTGAACGCGGTACAAATGAAAAAATTACCGTCACTGCACTTGACCGCGCCGCGCAGTTACTTCAAGAAATGGGCGCTTGCAAAGTTTGTAGCGGCATTGTTGACGTTTACCCCGCGCCGAAATCGCAAGTCAAAGTTCAATTCACTGCTAAACAAATTAACGACAGACTTGGTACGAATCTTGATGAAGATGAAATTCTTAAAATTTTAAAATCGCTCGGCTTTGAGATTAACGACGTTGACGACGCGCAAGTTGATACTGATTCGGTTATCGACAAAATTTCTTTCGCGGCAAAACATTTAGGCAGGGCGGCTAAGGAACTTTCGCAGAATACAAGCGTTGATGACTTCGTAAAAAATATAGGCTCGACAGTCGGCGAACTTATGAAACGTAGCGTACCTTCAATATCTTCAACATATGAAGTGACTGTACCTGATTGGCGAAATGACGTTAGACTTATGGACGATTTGTCAGAAGAAGTTGCTAGAATTTACGGTTACGATAACATTCCCGCGACGTTGCCAAAAGGTCAACAGCAAGGTCGTCAGTCTGACTTCCAAAACTTTGTCGACAAAATTAAATTCACGTTGACTGGCTTGGGTATGGATGAAATAACTTCCTTCGTCTTCACAAACGCTGAAATGTTTGACAAGTTGCAAGTTCCCGCCGAAAGTGAATTACGCCGTACCGTACCAATTATGAATCCGCTGACTGATGAAACGCCTTTGCTTAGGACGACGCTTTTATCTTCGGTAATGGAAAATGCCGCTAGAAATTTCAGCCGTAAAAATGAAGATGTTCGACTGTTTGAAGTTGCGCCTGTATTTTTCCCGAAAAGTTTGCCGATAACAGAATTGCCTGACGAAGTGCAAAAACTTGTTGGCGTTTTAATGGGACGACGTGAACCTAAAGGCTGGGCGCAAAGTTCAGCTGAAATTGATTTTTACGACGTGAAAGGCATTGTTGAGGAACTTTTCGCGGAATTGTCGATTGAACGTTACAGCGTCGAAGTTGGCGAACATTACGCAATGCATCCTGGCAAAACTGCGGTCTTCAAAAAAGGTCGTGAAGTTTTAGCGACGCTCGGCGAAATTCACCCTGCCGTTACTGAGGCGCTCGGCGTCAATAAAAAAATGTACGCCTTTGAATGTGACGTGGCAACTTTGATGAAATGCGCATCGAAAAAGTTTAGCTTTGAAACTTTGCCGAAATATCCTGCGATTAGCCGCGACTTAGCAATTTTGGTTGACTTGGACGTAGCGGCAGGCGAAGTTGAAAAAGTTATCGCGAAGTCGGCAGGAAAATTTTTCGACGGCGTCACGCTGTTTGACGTGTACAAGGGCGACAGAATTTCAGCCGATAAAAAAAGTTTGGCATTTACTATAAAATTTCAATCTAATGAACGCACACTGAAAGATGAGGAAGCAGACGCCGCATTTAAAAATATTTTGTCGACACTTGAAAAAACTTTTGCGGCAGAGTTGAGAAGTTGAGGTGGCTGCGTTGGACAAGACACAGAAACTTGGCGAACCGCGCCGCGTCGAAGTTGAGATTAACGGTGAAATTTATCGCTTAAAGACTGACGATCCAGAAGGACTTGCTAAGATTGTGCAAATGGTTGATTCAACAATGCGGTCAATCGCGCAGAATACTCACACTTTTGCGGGCAACAGAATCGCCGTACTTTCCGCGCTGAAAATCGCTGAAAGTTATTTGCAACTCAAGAAAGATTACGACGAACTTTTAGAATTGCTGAACGAAAATAAATAGCGTTTATCGCTGGAAATTAAAATAAAAAGAACTTCATGAAAATTTCCGTGAAGTTCTTTTTTTATGAAGTGATTTAATGGCTAAGAAAAATTTATCTCATAAATGCCGACGTTCTGTAGTATTCGGTGTAAGCAATATCTGTACTCCATTCTATACAGTGACCGCGCGAAAAAACAATTTTATGCCAATCTCCATATGGTTCTTTTAAATATTCGTCATAACCGATTGGTGCAGGTAATTGTATCTTCTCAAAAGGCATATAAATAATATCTCTGAAAGAATCTGCAGGATAGGTGGTAAACTTTCCTGTTAAGCAATGATGTTTAATTCCGCCAATGCGCTTGGAAGGGAAAAAATTCTCCGCCATAAAATTATCAAAATACATTCCACGTTGCTTGTAAGGAAGTTCCATAAATTTTCTAAGCTCTTTGGGATTTAATAAAAATTTTTTACCTTCATCTAATTGTTTTTTTACAAAATCGGTATGAGTAGTTGCCAGAAGCAATTCCTTTTCTATGTTGAATTTCATATTTTGTTGATTGTCTTCAAACGGTGGAAGTGGATCAAGCGGAAATATATCAATAAAAATTCCCATATTGCCACTTTTTCTTTGAACAGTTTCGTAGTAAAAAGTACGGCTATCTCTTAACTTTATAAAAGGAAGTAATGGTGGATACAAAGGTTGCTGTTGTTCCTGTTCGAGAGAAATAAA
>CAMJAZ010000189.1 GCA_946403735.1 uncultured Selenomonadales bacterium | reverse complement strand
TGGTGTTTGTTCGGTACGAGCATTACTTTAAATGACTTCATCATTTTGCTCACCGTCAACCAATTCTTTTATCACTTTTTATAATTTGTTTTCAACTGTTATAAGCCTCCAACGAGGGGAGGTGGTAGTAATGACGACTTACGAAAAGATCATGTTGCCCCTCTCAGCCAGTCAGCTTGTCGCTACCATCTGCAACATTATCTTCGGATAGTAGAAAAAAAGCCGCACACATGCGGTTTCCATATCTTAATCATATAACTTGAGGGGAAGCCGACATGCAAACATCGACCACCTTTTTTTGCACAAATTTATTATAAAGCATAGATGAACGAATTGCAACGGCAGGATAAAATCTTTCTTGCCGTTTATTTTTATTTAGTGTACAATTCGCGTATTGGTCGATGGTCGGCTTCCTCTCTTTCGAGAGGGGGTGATAGCATGACAACGTATGAAAAAATAATGCTCGCCATGAGTGCGGCAGAGTTGGCGATCGCTATCTACCACGCTTCGGTTAGAAGGCGCGAAAAAAGCCGCATAAGCACGGCTACCTAAAATACTAACAATGTTATAGGGGAAGCCGACATGCGAAAATCGACCACCTTTTTTTACGCAAATTTATTATAAAGCATAGATAAACGAATTGCAACGGCAGGGAAAATTTTTCTTGCCGTTTATTTTTATTTAGTGTACAATACTTTTCACGTGGTCGAGGTCGACTTCCTCTCTAACGGGAGGAGGTGGTTGATGTGACAACAGCAGAAAAAATTGCACTTGCAATAAGTGCGGCGCAGTTGTTGCTCACTATCTACGACGTCTTCTTTAAATAGGCGTTTGTAAAGTCGCATAGGGCACGACTTCCGAACAAAAAAACAGTTTAAATATACTTGAGAGGAAGTCGACATGCGAAAATCGACCACTTTTTTTTGCACAAATTTATTATAAAACATAGATGAACGAATTGCAACGGCAGGATAAAATTTTTCTTGCCGTTTATTTTTATTTAGTGTACAATTCGCGTATTGGTCGATGGTCGGCTTCCTCTTTCAAGAGGAGGTGATGACTTATGTCGTTCTACGAAAAGCTCATGCTTGCCATTGGCGCGTCGGAATTGGCACTGGTCATTTACCAAGTGTTCTTCAAGTAAGGGCGCAAAAAAAGCCGTAGCCAACGGCTTCCTAATCAATCTAACTTAACTACTTAGAGGAAGTCGACACGCTAACATCGACCACTTTTTTTGAATTAATTATAATCTATAAAAAAAATTTTTGCAACAATTTGGAGGGAAATTTTTTGAGAATTAACGGAGCGCGAGCACTCTTAGAAAGTTTGAAAATGGAAGGCGTCGACCTTGTCTTCGGTTATCCTGGCGGCGTCGTACTTAAACTTTATGACGAAATTTATAAAATGAAGTTCCCTAACATTTTAACGGGACATGAACAAGGCGCGGTACATGCGGCGGATGGTTACGCAAGGGCGTCTGGTAAAGTCGGCGTCGTCATTGCAACATCTGGACCTGGCGCGGCAAATTTAATCACGGGCATTGCCACTGCTAATATGGATTCAATTCCTATCGTCTGCATTACTGGACAAGTTGCTAATCACGCTATCGGCAAAGATTCTTTTCAAGAAGTCGACGTTTACGGAATTACCACGCCGATAACTAAACACAATTATCTTGTCAAAGACGCTAATGAACTGCCGCGCGTTATCAAGGAAGCTTTTTTCATCGCGCAGACTGGCAGACCTGGTCCAGTTTGCATTGACATTGCCGCTGACGTTTTCAATACCGAAATTGATTTTGAATACCCTGAACAAGTTAATCTGCGCGGCTACACTGGCGAAAATCCTGTTGATGAAAAGGCGATTGATGACGTTGTAGCAGCGCTGAAAAATTCTGAACGTCCAATAATCTTTGCAGGCGGCGGCGTCATTTCGTCTAACACGTCTTCAACTTTGCGCGAAATTTTAAATTGTCTTGGCTGTCTTTCAACGTCAACAATGATGGGTATCGGCGCTATTGAACCTGAACGCGACGGCTACTTAGGCTTTGCAGGAATGCACGGCGCTTACGGTGCAAACATTGCCATTCAAAATTGCGATTTACTTTTAGCTATTGGTATGCGATTCAGTGACAGAGTGACGGGTAAAGTTGCCGAATTTGCGCCCAACGCTAAGATTGTCCACTTTGAACTTGATCCCGCCGAAGTAAATAAAAATGTTCGCGTCGACTACAAAGTTTTGGGCGACTTGAAAAATTCCCTACCGATTTTCCTTGACAAGCTGAAAAGTTTGAACTTTGACTTTGCTGAAAAATTTAGCGCGTGGAAAGAAGAAATGCTCGTCGAATCTGCTAAATACCCTTTCAGCTACACTCCTGATGGCGATGTAATTAAACCAGGTGCGCTTATCTCGAAAATCAGCGATATTTGCGATGATAATACAATCGCCGTCACTGACGTGGGACAACATCAAATGTGGGCGGCGCAATTTTTCAAGGCACGCGCTCCGCGTCAATTCCTTACAAGTGGTGGACTCGGCACAATGGGCTTTGGACTTCCAGCAGCTATGGGCGCTAAACTTGCTTGTCCTAAAAAAAATGTTATCTTAATCACAGGCGACGGCTCAATTATGATGAACATTCAAGAATTGGCGACGATTGCTGATAACAATATCGACGTTAAAGTTGTTATCGTCCACAATTTTATTTTGGGAATGGTCGGGCAATGGCAACGTCTTTTCTACAATCACCATTACTCAGCGTCGGAACTGAATTTGAAACGCGACTTAGTGAAAATCGCGCAAGCTATGGGCGTTCGCGCTTACAGATTGACTAAGGCGTCGGAACTTTTGGACGATTTGCCAGAAATTTTATTCTCAAAAGGTCCAGTTGTCATTGACGTTTATGTACCGCAGGAAGAAAATGTTCTCCCAATGGTACCAGGCGGCAAACGTCTTGACCAAATGGTTTTAGGTTAATTAGGAATGCTTAATGCGTAATTCGTAATGAAACCTAAAAGCTAAAAGCTAAGAAAGGGTGTGCGGAATGGGTTTTAAAGACATTAGCATTAAAAACAAATTCTTTATTTTAACAAGCGTCGTAGCATTTTTTATGATAGTTATTTCATTTACTGGCTATTACATGGCGTCAAAAGAAATTAACAATAGCATTGACGAAGAAGTTTCCGCCACAATGAAATACGCCGCCGCCGATATGGATGCATGGATGAATAGGCGAATTGGTGTTGCACAGGCGCAAGCGTCTTTGTACAGCAACTTCAATGCCGATTATACCCGCATTAAAGCTAAAGATACAATGTCAGTGGCAACTTACGACAGCACCATTATTGATATGGGCGTCGGGCTTGAAGACGGTACATTCACTAGTTACAAAAACGGTTTAACTTCACTTGACCCGCGTCAACGTCCTTGGTACTTAAGCGTTAAAAATACGGGCAAAGAATTTTTTGTAACTTCCCCTTACGAAGATTTAAACACGCATCAAATTTTAGTTTCGATTGTTGCTCCTATCACAAATGGCAATGCTTACGTCGGCTCTGTCTGTGAAGATATTGGACTTGATATTTTAGGTGATAAAGCATCTGAAATTAAATATCGCGGCACGGGCTACGCAACTTTCATGGACGCAGAAGGAACTATTATTGCGACGTCTGATCCCGAACTTAATGGCATTACAAACATTAAAGATATTATCGACACGCCAGAACATCTTAATCAACTTTTGACGACGGGCGCTGGCGAATTTATTTGTAAAGCGAATGGAACTGAATATGTTTTCGGTTATGCAACGCTTGAAAGTACTGGCTGGATTGTCGGACTTGCCATTCCATACGATACAGTTTTCGGCGCACTCGGTAGCATTAGAAATACTTTTGCAGTCATCACGATAATTTGTTTGGTAGTTATAACTTTATTCTGCATGAAAATTTCCAACGCTATGACTGGTCCTATTCTCCAACTTGAGGCACACGCTAAACAACTTTCACAAGGCAATTTGCGCGTCAATGACATTAACGTTGAAGGTACAGACGAAATTGGTTCACTTACTCACGCTTTCAACACCATGAGCAATAACCTTCGCAAACTTATTCAAAAAATGTTGTCAACTTCCGAACAACTTGCGGCGGCAAGTGAACAGCTTACGGCAAGTTCAACACAATCTGCAAATACGTCGGTTCAAATTGCTGAAACGGTTTCCGAAGTCGGCGGCGATATTACTAAACAAATGCAAGATATTGAAGGCGCGAAAAATAGTATTGAGGTTGTCTCCTCCGATATTCACGTTGTCGCCGATAAAGCTATAAATGTTGCTACTACGTCTGAAAATACTGCTAAAGCCGCGCAGAAGGGCGAAGAGCTTATGCAGGAAGCCATTGCGAAGATGAATAGCATTGAAAAGAGCGTACTTGCTAGCGCTGAAGTTGTCGAACGTCTTGGCGAAAGTTCTAAACAGATTGGGCAGATTGTTGAGGCAATTTCAGAAATTGCGGAACAGACAAACTTACTTGCATTGAATGCGGCGATTGAGGCGGCGCGTGCTGGTGAACACGGCAGAGGTTTTGCGGTCGTTTC
>CAMJAZ010000188.1 GCA_946403735.1 uncultured Selenomonadales bacterium | reverse complement strand
TTTAACGCCGTTTGATTCATAAATATCTTTTTTAATAGTTAAATCTTTTTTACGCGTCGACCTAGACAAAATTTCGACAACCATATCAGGGACGCCATAAATTCCACGTTGCCAGTTGATGATAGAGGCATTTTCATTAGTGACGACGACTAAATCAGGTCTAAAAAGATTTCCATCTGGCAAATAAACATCAACGTTATCAGTAAAAACGTACCCGCATTTGTTGACGATTAAGTAATCAAAAATTCTTCCACCCAAGCACATTATTATTGCACTGTGCGTTGGAGCAGCCATAGGGGATCTAAATTTTTCACCTCCAATAATTTCGTAGGATTCGTAGAAAAGGGCGTCATTTATCATTTAATTCATCTCCCTTCAAAATTTTTTTCACGTCGAAATTTTTTTACGGTTCAACAATATTAAAGTTCATTGAAAATTTTTTGCAGTGCGCGAAAATTTTTTGTACAGCTGAATTATCACCGCGAATTTGATTCGGCGTCAAATTATTTTGACCGAACATCAGCGCGAAGAAGTCTAACTTTTTACAAGTCAACGTAGCATCAGCCGTCGGGCGATTTTCATTTTTGTAGACGAGAAAGACGCCGTGCTTTCTTTCGACAAAAAATTTTTCGCCAGTGTCCGTGACGTTAAGATTTATTGCAACGTCGTCTCCCTGCGCTTCCAATGCGTCGTTACTTATAGCCAGATAATCCAGCGCCATATCCATTGTGAGACCACTTGCCATACTTTGAAGATTGCCGCCGCCTGCTGTATTATGCATTCCGCCGCGAAGTTCAAGCGCTCCTACCAAGTAGCAATTCCGCCACGTACCACTTTCCGCTTGATAGGCAAGTTGTTCAAGTGCATCTGCGCAAAGTTCACGTGCCGCAGTATTTTTCGGATCAGCAAAAATTAACTCCTTCGTTATCTGCGCGACCCATTGATATTCGCCATTTTCAAAATCTTTACGCGCCTTTGCTAAAACTTTGTCGGTATCGCCTAAGTACTCAACCAACTTTTTAGCTGATTCAGCTGGCGGAAGTAAATTTAAATTCACGGGGTTTGCATCGTACCAGCCGATATATTTTTGGTAAACTGCCTTTGAATTGTGCGACAGTGTACCGTAATATTGGCGCATGTACCAAATTTTATTCAGCGCGTCGGGCAACTTAATCATATTAGCAATTTCGGTTGACGTGTAGCCTTGATTGACATAGTGCAAAGTTTGATCGTGAATAAATTTGTAAACGGCGGCGGTATCTTCCATATAACGCTGAATATTTTCCTTGCCCCAATGGGGCCAGTTGTGACTTTGAAAGACAACGTCTAAATCATTGCCGAAAAGTTGTTTAGCTTGCAAAATGTACGACGACCACGCGGCGGCGTCACGAACTTCAGCCCCGCGCAGTGTATAAAGATTGTGCATTGTGCCAGTACAATTTTCAGCTAACCATAACGCGTGATATTTTGGAAAGTAAGCGTTCATTTCCGCTGGCGCTTCAGTATTCGGCGTAAGTTGGAATTGAATTTCTAAGCCGTCAATGTTAATAGTTTCATTCGTCTTTACGTCGTAAGTTGGCGCGATAAGTGAAATACTACCTTGCGCTTGACCTAAACCAATGCCGATTGACATTGAGCCGTTGTCATTGCCTTCAAGCAAAGTTCCGTACTGATATTGAGCGCGTCGACCCATTGCCACGCCTACATAAATATTTTCAGATGCCGCGTGTTCTAAAAATCCTTCAGGCGCGATAATGGCAACTTTACCAGATGAAATTTGTTCGGCAAGCGGCAAATTTTTATCGGCAACGTTAGCTTTATCGATAACGCCTTCAATTCCACCGTAATGGTCAATGTGACTGTGACTGTAAAGCACCGCTTTAATGTCAAGCTTGCCAAAATGTTTTTCCATTAACTTCATGGCTTCCCGCGCAGTTTCTTTGCACATCAGCACATCAAAGACAATCCAGCCGTGATCCGTCCTTATGAAAGTGATATTCGCCATATCGTAGCCGCGAACTTGATAAATGCCGTCGCAAACTTCAAAAAGTCCAGCGTAGGAATTGTTCAGCGTATTTCGCCAAAGACTGGGGTTGACGGTATCGGGAATTTTTTGTACGGACTTCATATAGTCACGCTGTGCAACATTCCAGACAAGGTTTCCATTTTCATCGAAGATTATCAACGATTCAGGCGCTTCAATTAAGCCGCGCAGTGCGTTTTCCTTTTCGCTTTCATCGTCGAAGTTAAGTATATCGTACCACTTGGAATTTGCTTGAGCTGTAATTTGTGTAGCGTCTTTAGCTGACGCAGTTGAAATTCCTAAAGTTACTGACGGTGTCAATACCAGCGATAAAGATATTGACAACGCTTTAAAAAGTTTTTTTGAAAAAATTTTTGAACGTTTCATTTTAATCAATCCCTATCACGGCGCGAACGATCATTGCGGCGATTGGAACTGTAACTTGAGCTGGAACGATTGGAACTTGAATGTTTCGGCGCACTGCCTTTACCGATAAAATCTTTACTACTAGAACTGTTGCGACTGCTACTAGAACTGCCGCCGCGATTATTGCCGCCGCCGTTTGAATCTCTGCGCGGAGGACGATTAGACGAAATTTCAGACGGTGATAACGTTGCCTTATGGCTTACGTTAATTTTGCCGCGTTCGTCAATTTCCATAACCTTAACCGTCAACGTGTCACCAATTTTTACAACGTCTTCAACATTTGCAACGCGTTGAGCCGCTAATTGCGAAACGTGACAAAGTGCCTCACGACCTGGCAATAAGTCGACGAATGCGCCAAAACTTTCAATGCGCGTGACGACAGCATTTTCAATCACTTCACCAATTTCAAATTCGTGAACAATATCTTCAATCATCTTCAAGGCGCGTTTAATGCCGTCAACATCTTGTGACGTGACAAAAATATTTCCGTCGTCTTCAATATCAATCGTGACGCCAGTTTCTTCAATAATTTTGTTGACCATTTTTCCGCCAGTGCCGATAACTTCGCGAATTTTATCGACAGGAATTTTCATTGTCATAACGCGCGGCGCATACGGTGACAAGTCCGCCGCAGGTTCGCTGATAACTTCCAACATTTTATCAAGAATGAATGAACGACCGCGTTTAGCTTGTGCAAGAGCGTCACTTAAAATTTCGCGGGTAATGCCAGCAATTTTAATATCCATTTGAATTGCCGTCACGCCTTCGGTAGTGCCAGCAACTTTGAAGTCCATATCGCCGAGCGCATCTTCCATACCTTGAATGTCAGTTAAAATCGTGTGTTTATCGCCGTCTTTGACAAGTCCCATTGCAACGCCGCTAACTGGACGCTTAATTGGTACGCCAGCTTGCATAAGGCTTAACGTACTGCCGCAAACACTTCCCATTGAACTTGAGCCGTTAGATTCTAAAACTTCGGAAACAAGACGAATTGTGTACGGAAATTCTTCAATCGGCGGAATGACGGGAACTAAAGCGCGTTCAGCTAATGCGCCGTGTCCAATTTCGCGTCTACCAGGACTTCGTGCAGGTCTAGCCTCACCGACTGAAAAGCCTGGAAAGTTATAATGGTGAATGTAATGTTTAGGGTATTCAGGATCAAGCCCGTCAACAATTTGTTCATCGCCGATTGAACCTAAAGTCGTGATTGTCAAAACTTGCGTCTGCCCGCGTGTAAATAAGCCAGAACCATGAGTACGCGCGAAAAGTCCAACTTCACAAGTAATTGGGCGTACCTCTTCAAGTTCGCGACCGTCAGGACGAATTTTTTCTTGCGTAATCATTTTGCGTACAACGTCTTTTTTGACTTTGTAAAAAACTTCCGCAATATCTTTTTCGACGTTGGGAAAATCTTCGACAGGGAATTTTTCCAGCAACTGCGCGGTAACTTCTTCTTGTACGGCGTCAACTGCGGCGTCACGTGCAAGTTTATCGGGGTTACGTATAGCGGCATCAACTTTTTCAGGCGCAATTTCACGGACAGCGGCGTCAATTTCTTCATTGGGGTGGAAGAGTTCAAATTCGCCTTTAGGCTTACCAATCTGCGCGGTAATATCATTTTGGAATTGTACGAGCTTTTTAATTTCTTCGTGACCAAATAAAATTGCCTCAAGAATAATTTCTTCAGGAAGTTCTTTAGCGCCCGCCTCAACCATCATTACGGCATCAGCCGAACCAGCAACCATTAAGTCAAGGTCAGAGTTTTCAGTTTGTTCCTGCGTTGGATTGATGATAAATTCGCCGTTGATTCGACCGACGCGAACGCCAGCTATTGGACCGTTAAAGGGAATATCTGAAATGCAAAGTGCCAATGACGCGCCGAGCATTGCAGGAATTTCTGGTTGATTATCGGCGTCGTAACAAAGAATCGTAGCGATGATTTGCACGTCATTGCGAAAGCCTTCTGGGAAAAGTGGGCGAATCGGTCTATCAATCAAGCGGCTACGTAAAATTCCGCTAGTTTGCGGTCTACCTTCGCGCTTATGAAAACCACCAGGAACTTTGCCAGCCGAATACATTTTTTCTTCACAGTCAACAGTAAGCGGGAAAAAGTCAGCGCCTTCACGCGGTTTAGCAGATGCC
>CAMJAZ010000187.1 GCA_946403735.1 uncultured Selenomonadales bacterium | reverse complement strand
GTCATTGTGGTTGAAGGCAAAAAAAATTTCAGCGAAGTTCAAACTTCCACTGAAAATTTTCTTGACGCTTATGAAAATTTAATTGCGCAGGGACTTGATAAAAAATCTGCCATTCGCGAAGTTGCTAAAAAATTTAATCTTAGTCGCCGTGACGTTTATAATGCCGTAGTCAATGAAAAAAATTTAAACACGTGATTAAAATAATTTTCAGGATTGGTACGTTTAGCGTCAGCGTGTCCAGCACCTTCGACGACAAATTTTTCTTTGACGGCAGAATTTGTCGCGTCAAAAAGTTTGTCTACCATTTCATAGGGGACAAGTTTATCTTCATTTCCGTGTATAAATAAAATCGGCACGGAAATTTTTTTTACGCTTTCAATCGGCGCGGCGTCTGAAATGGCAACGCCCGTTTTAATTTTGCTTACAACGTCGACAATCGGCATTATCGGAAATTCAGGCAAGCCAAAAATTTTATCCAACTGCGCGGTGAACATTTCATAAGCGCTGGTGTAGCCACAATCTTCGACGACGGCAACTAAATTTTTCGGTTCAAGAGCCGCCGCCATCATAACAGTAGCCGCGCCCATTGATACGCCGTGAAAAATAATTTTAGCTTGTGGATCGCGTTCAACAATTTTTTCATCCCAAAGTACAACATCATGGCTTTCAATCGCACCCATTGTCAAATAAATTCCTTCACTCGTGCCGCAACCTCTTAAATCTGGCGTCAAAACGTTGTAGCCGCGTTTCAAATATTCTTCGGCGTAGTCATTGGCAAAAGTTTGATCGCGCCCATAACCGTGAACTAAAATTGCCCATTCGTGACTTTCCTGCGCAGGTTTATAGTACGTAGCGTGAAGTGTAAAGCCGTCAGCTGAAGTTATCGTCCAAATTTCACTTGGAAAGTTCGGAGCTGGTGGCGCTTTTAAATTTGGGTCAGCAATATTTGCCGTAGCTGGCGGCGGCGCTTTCAAGGCGAAGTTCACAAAATAATTTCCTACAAAATATCCTGCGCCAATTAAAATTATTAGCAGGGCGCAAATTGCTATTAAAAATTTTTTCAACGCTAATCCCTCCAACAAAAAAACTCCTATGTCAGGAGTTGAGATTCTTATTTTCAAAAAAATGGTCGGGTTGACAGGATTTGAACCTGCGACCCTCGCGTCCCGAACACGATGCGCTACCAAACTGCGCTACAACCCGAAGTTACGCAGACAATTATAACAGCCGCCGTCTTAAAATGCAAGCTTAAATTTGAAAATCTTACATTGTAAAAAAATTTTTTAAAGCGTCAACAAGACCGTCAATCGTAAATTCGCTGGCAATAATATCAGCGTCGATGCCAAAATTTTTTAAAGTCTGCGCGGTTATCGGACCAATAGCGGCAGTTTTCGTATTCGACAAAACTTCTGCGCCAAGTGCCTTTACAAAATTTTCAACAGTCGATGAACTTGTAAACGTCACGCAGTCAATTTTTTCAGCGTTAAGCAAATTTTTAATTTCAGCGGAATTTTCAACGGCAGAAATAGTTTTGTACGCGGGAGCAACCGTTACATCTGCGCCCAAATTTTTAAGTTCGGCAGGCAAAATGTCACGGGCAATTTCAGCGCGGACGATTAAAATATTTTTTGGTGAAAAATTTTTAAACGATTCAATCAAACTTTCTGCGCGAAATTCTTTAGGAACTAAATCAGCGCTAATGCCGTAGTGTGAAAGTTTTTCAGCAGTCGCCGTACCAATCGCCGCAACTTTCGCCATAGCAAATGCGCGGGCGTCAAGATTAAAATTTTTCAGCCGTTCAAAAAATTTTTCAACGCCGTTTGCACTTGTGAAAGTTATCCAGTCGTACGAAGTCAAATTATTTATAGCCGCGTCCAATTTTGAAAAGTTATCAGTTGGCGCGGTAATTTTTATTGTAGGAAATTCAAAGACTTCAGCGCCGAGACTTTCCAATTTCGCCGTAAGTTTCGACGCTTGAGACCTAGCACGGGTATTCAAAATTTTTTTGCCGAACAAAATTTTATTGTCGAACCAATTCAAACTTCCGCGCAGGTTTACGACTTCGCCGACGATAAAAATAGCTGGCGGCTTTAAATTTTTAGCGGCAACATCAACGGCGGCACGTTCAAGCGTCGTTATTAAAACTTCCTGTGAAAATTTTGTACCGTTACGAATCACGGCGGCAGGAGTATCTTTAGCGCGTCCGTACTCAATCAGCTTTGCGGCAATTATCGGCAAGTTTGAAATGCCCATTAAAAAAATCAGCGTATCAACGGCAGTCGCTAAATTTTTCCAGTTGATAGACGATTCAGCCTTCATAGGGTCTTCGTGACCAGTGACGACGGCAAATGAAGTTGCAATGCCGCGATGAGTTACAGGGATTCCCGCGTAAGCTGGCACGGCAACTGCACTTGTCACGCCAGAAATTATTTCAAAGTCCAAATTATTTTCGCGCAGGTACAACGCCTCTTCTCCGCCACGTCCAAATACGAATGGGTCGCCGCCTTTCAATCTCACGACGATTTTATTTTTTCTGCCTTCGTCGACAAGTAAGCGGTTAATTTCATCTTGCGTTGAGGAATGATGACCAGCCGCCTTGCCGACGTAAATTTTTTTAGCATTAGGCGCGTAATTCAAAATTTTTTCGTCAGCAAGTCTATCGTAAATTACAACGTCCGCAATTTCCAAAACTTCACGCGCTTTAACAGTCAACAATCCAACATCGCCTGCACCTGCGCCGACTAAGTAAACCAATATAATCACCTCAATGTTAGCTGGTATCTATCATTACGCATTACGCATTAAAATTTATTCGTATCTTAAAGCGTCGATTGGGTCAAGCCTTGCCGCTTTCCGCGCAGGTAACATACCAAAAAATATTCCTACGAATAGCGAAAATCCAAAACTTGCCACGATACTAGCACTGCTGATAACCGTTGTGAAGTTGCCAAATTCTGAAATTGCCTTCGCAACGCCAATTCCAATTCCAATTCCGATTATCCCGCCCAAAATACTAATCATCGTCGATTCAATCAAAAATTGTAGCATAATGCTATTGTACGTCGCACCAATCGCCTTTCTTATGCCAATTTCGCGCGTCCGCTCCGTCACGCTAACCATCATAATATTCATAATGCCAATGCCGCCGACAACTAAGGAAATGCCCGCGATTGAGCCTAGCAGTAAAGTTATCATTGTCGTTGTTTGCGTCATTGTCTCCATTAAACTTGTCATATTCCTAACGTTAAAATCGTCGTCATTGCCTTCGCGGATTCTGTGACGTTGGCGCAAAAGTTTTTCGATATTTGCTTGCACTTCGTCCATTTTATCTTGGCTGGAAACTTGTACGTTGATACTGCGAACGTAAGTTATGCCCATCAATCTTTCCTGCGCGGTAGTAAGCGGAATTAATACAACGTCATCTTGATCTTGTCCGCCAGTAGATTGACCTTTGCTAGCCAAAAGTCCTATGACAGTGTAAGGCGCATTGCCGATACGAATTTTTTTGCCGACGGGATTAACCGAGTTGAAAAGATTCGCCGCAACAGTTGGACCGATAATCGCGACGCGGTTTCTAACTTCAACGTCATGTTCCGTAAAAAAAATTCCGCTCTGCATTGTAAGCGATTGAATGGCAACGTATTCAGGAACAACGCCCGTCACAGTTGTATTCCAATTTTCATGACCGTATACAACTTGATACGAGCCTTGAACAGTTGGTGAAACGTAGTCAACATTTTTAATGCGGTCTTTAATTGCTTTTGCGTCGTCGTAAACTAAAGTGGTAATTGAACCTGCCGCGCCACGTACACCGCCACGATTGGAACTGCCAGCCATGACGATTAACATATTTGAGCCGAGTCGCGAAATTGAATTGACGACGTTACTGCGGACGCCCATTCCTACGCTAACCATTGCAATGACTGCCGCCACGCCAATTATTATTCCCAGCATCGTTAAAACTGTTCGTAATTTATTAGCGACAAGTGACAGCGCCGCCATTTTTATTAATTCAGTAAAAAGCATTTTAAATATCTTTTTCAATAACCTTTAAACAATTTTTTAAAAGATTGTGCAGAGTATTTTTATTAAACTGCATAAGATGTGCCCAATGAAAAAGCAGTGCTAGGTAGATAGCGTTGCTACCAAATTTTTTTCTAAAAGAGTCTTCTATTGTGCTGTACAATTCAACGTAAGCCGTATTGCCTCGTTTAAATGCCGCGTCATCATCAAGATTTTCATGAGCGCTGAAAATTTTTGTCTTGATTAAATATTGAAGTTCAGCGTTATTTTTAAGAAAATCACATTCACTAATAAATTTATCGACGCTAGCGAAAAGTTCAAGCTTTAACGGTATGGCATTTTCAAATTTATAAATGGCGGCGTTTTTATCATTGCTTTGACAGTATTGCGAATCACGACGAATATAAAGCGCGTCTGGTATCTTAACGAAAATTTTTGCAGTCATTAGCCAAGATAACGTGAATAAGAAAGTATCTGAATAAGTGTTGAAGAAAAAATTTTTGTTGTCGAAAATAAAGTCACGTCGAAAAAGATTGAACTGCAAGTCTTGAAACGTTCCGCCGTTAAGCCATTCCATAAATCTGCTTTTCATATCGTTTGGCATAACGATAATTTCATTGACATTGTAGCG
>CAMJAZ010000186.1 GCA_946403735.1 uncultured Selenomonadales bacterium | reverse complement strand
CACGTTTAGCAAAAATAGTTTTACCGTCAACATCTGCCAGCGCGTCACCAGCTTTAACGCGAACGCCTTTTTGAGTCAGCGGAGTGTAATGCGAAGGAAAGACGTAGCGATCAATAGGCGTAATTTTTATTTGAATGGAGCTAGCGTCAACGTAAGTGACAGTTCCAGCATTTTCCGCCAAAACCATAACGCCAGAGTCACAAGCGGCTTTAAATTCCATACCAGTACCGACAAGCGGCGCTTGAGTTTTTAAAAGCGGCACGGCTTGACGTTGCATGTTAGCACCCATTAAAGCGCGGTTAGCGTCGTCATTTTCAAGGAATGGAATCATAGCCGTTGCAATGGAAACAACTTGTTTCGGTGAAACGTCCATATAGTCGACGCGTTCACGTCTAACCATAGTTGTTTCCTCATTGACACGGGCAGTAACTCTTTCATTGACGAACCAGTCATTTTCATCAAGCGGTTCATTAGCCTGCGCAATGACTAACGTTTCTTCTTCGTCAGCTGTCAAATAACGAACTTCACCAGTGACACGATGCTTTTCTTTGTCAACGCGCCTGTATGGCGTTTCCATAAAGCCGTAGCGATTTATACGGGCATAATTTGACAGTGAGCCAATAAGACCGATATTTGGACCTTCAGGAGTTTCAATAGGACACATTCTTCCGTAGTGAGAATTGTGTACGTCACGAACTTCAAAGCCTGCGCGTTCACGGCTTAAACCACCAGGTCCAAGCGCTGATAATCTACGTTTATGCGTCAACTCTGAAAGTGGATTGTGCTGATCCATAAATTGGGAAAGTTGTGACGAGCCGAAAAATTCTTTAATGGCAGCGACGACGGGGCGAATGTTAATCAAAATTTGCGGCGTGATAATTTCCGAATCTTGAATTGTCATTCTTTCACGTACAACACGTTCCATACGAGTTAAGCCAATACGGAATTGATTCTGCAAAAGTTCACCAACGCTACGGACGCGACGGTTGCCCAAATGATCAATATCATCAACAGTTCCAACGCCGTTCATCAAGTCCAACATATAAGCAATGGCGCTAACAATATCTGCCACGCAAATTGTACGATTTTCCTTGATTGAAAGTTGCGGCGTACAAAGCATTGTCATATCGCCGTTTTCAGTTTTAATTCTCACTGGAATAGGCGTAAAGTAGCCACGATGAACTTTATCAGGCGTCAAGCCAAAAATTTCTTCTTCGCGGTCGTCATCAATTTTTGCTAAATCGTCTTCAGTGATAACTTTAAATTTTTGTGTGACTTCGCCAGTTTCTTCATCGACAACATTTTCAACGGCTTGAATTAAAACTTCGCCCGTTTCAAAATCGATAATATCTTCAGCTAAAGTTTTGCCAAGCAGGCGGTGTTTTAAGCCAAGTTTTTTAGTAATTTTGTAGCGCCCAACAGAGGCAAGGTCATAGCGTTTTGGATCGAAGAAAAGCGAATTTAAAAGTTGCTGGGAATTTTCAACGGTTGCAATGGGTTCACCAGGACGAAGGCGTTTATAAATTTCTGCAAGCGCCTTTGCTCTCGTATCAACTTCTCTGTCACGTTCCAATTCAGCTTGAATAATTTCGCTGTTGCCGAACAAATCTAAAATTTCTTCGTCTGTTTCAAAACCGATAGCGCGCAGAAAATACGTTACAGGCATTTTTCTTGTACGGTCAATGCGGACGCTAATGCTATTATCTGACGCCGTTTCAAGTTCAATCCACGCGCCGCGATTTGGGATGACTGTTGCAGTAAAAATTTTTTTACCAGTCTGATCAATCGTTTCGCCGTAATAAGCGCCTGGACTACGTACAAGCTGGCTTACGATAACACGTTCAGCGCCATTTATAACAAAAGTTCCCGTCTCCGTCATAAGTGGGAAGTCGCCCATAAAAACTTCCTGCTCTTTGACTTCGCCGCCCATTTCGTTATTGACAAGCTGAACACTCACGCGAATCGGCGCAGAGTATGTGCCGTCACGTTCCTTACATTCTTCAAGGGTATATTTCGGCTCGCCGAGTTTGAATTTGCCGAAAAAAAGTTTTAAATTTCCGTTGAAATCGCTAATCGGCGAAATATCCTTCAAAATTTCTTCCAAGCCTTCGCGCAGAAACCATTCATAGGATTTACGCTGAATATCAAGAAGATGTGGCATTTCCATAACTTCTTTAATTCTGGCGTAACTATACCGCGTTCGCTTGCCAACTCGAACAGGACTAAACATTAAATCAGTCACTCCTTATTCTTAAGGATAAAATAAATTTCTTAATTCTACATTCTTAATTCTTAATTAAAAAAAGCCGTCGTCGCTCTTAAGACCAACGCGCAAAAGTTACAGGTGTCCTTTAATTCCACAAAACATTCCTCCACTTTTGTGACAAAATGCCTCCAGTGACAAAAACGGTAAAGAAAATTATAACCTTGATGTTTTATGCTGTCAAGATTATTTTTAAAACTAAAAAATCCCCGTACCAATTAGCACGGGGTAAAATTTTTTCCATAAAATTTATTTAGATTTTTTTAAATTTGTCAGCATAATTTTTTTATTGGCGGCACGCATTAACGTTTCACCGATTAAAACGGCGTCGGCGCCAATTTTTTTTAGCGTTGCAACGTCAGCAGAACTTTTAACGCCACTTTCAGCTACATAAATTTTATTCGGCGGAATAAGCTCACGAAGTCGCGCCGCATTGCTGAAATCTACCGTGAAATTTTTTAAATTGCGATTGTTCACGCCGATAATTTCAGCACCAGCTGTCAAAGCCATTTTTATTTCATTTTCATTATGCGTTTCAACAAGAGACGCCAAATTTAATTCCGCGCAGATTTTCAAATACCTTTCAATAGTTGCCTCGTCCAAAATCGCGCAAATTAAAAGTACGGCATCAGCGCCCATAACCTTAGCTTGATAAATTTGATATTCATCGACAGTAAAATCTTTTCTAAGCATTGGCGTCGAAACTTCTGCGCGAATCTGCGTAAAAATTTCGTCCGATCCTAAAAAATATTTTGGTTCAGTCAAGCACGAAATACAATCAGCGCCAGCCACTTCATATTCTTTCGCAATTTCGACATAGGGAAAATTTTCAGCAATTATTCCTTTCGACGGCGACGCTTTTTTAACTTCACAAATGAAAGACAATTCGTCACGTGTCAACGCGGCTAAAAATTTTTTACCGTCACCGACTTTAGAATTTCTAGCGAGCGTTTTAATTTCATCAAGCGGAATTTTATTTTTGTCAACTTCGACGCGGAATTTTGCATAGGCGGCAATTTCTTCAAGAATGTTCATTTATTGCTAACCTCAATGAATTTTTCTAACGTCTTAATCGCCGCGCCCGTGTCAATCAAATGCGCCGCAAATTTAATTCCTTCTTCAATCGACGCGGCTTTATCGGCAATGTACAACGACGCACCAGCATTGAGTAAAACCGCGTCACGCTTGCAACTTTTATCAGCGCCAGACAAAATTGCACGAGTTATAGCGGCATTTTCAGCAGGTTCACCGCCGCGCAGTTCTGATTTATCGCAAAACTTCATTCCAAAATCTTCTGGCGAAATTGTAAAATGTCTGTACCAACCGTTGCGAATTTCACTAATTGATGTTGGCGCACTCATAGAAATTTCGTCAAGCTTATCCATTCCATAAACGACCATTCCGCGCGTAACGCCTAAACCAATTAAAACTTTTGTCAAAGGTTCAAGCAAATATTCATCGTAAACGCCGAGCAATTGAAATTTTGGCGACGCAGGATTAGTCAACGGTCCAAGAATGTTAAAAACTGTACGGAATCCCAATTCACGGCGAATCGCGCCCACATACTTCATCGACGTGTGATATTTTTGCGCAAAGAAAAAGCACATACCGACTTCGTTTAAAAGTTCGACGCATTTAGCAGGGTCTTGATTTATGTTGACGCCTAACGCCTCAAGACAATCAGCAGTACCGCATTTCGACGACGCGGCGCGGTTACCGTGTTTTGCAACTTTTACGCCGCCTGCAGTTGCAACAATCGCGGCAGTTGTTGAAATGTTAAAACTTTGCGCGTTATCGCCACCAGTACCGACAATTTCAAAAACATCCATACCTGTTTCAACTTTCGTAGCGTGACTGCGCATTGCGGCGGCACAACCTGCAATTTCATCTGACGTTTCAGCTTTAGCACTTTTCGTAGACAATGCGGCAAGAAACGCGGCATTTTGCGTTGGCGTAGTTTGACCACTCATTATTTCATTCATAGCGTTAAATGCTTCGTCGTAAGTCAAATCCTCCTTGCTAACAATTTTGATAATGGCTGCCTTAATCATTTGACAACTTCCCTTCAACAAAAATATCGCGCGGAATTTTCCTAAAATCAATCTTGTATTTAAACATAAATTCGGCGTCCAACGCGCAGGTTTCAGCGTAAATTATGTAGAAATCTGCGCGGGTACGAATTTTCGCTAAAAAATTTCTGTCTAAAATTCCTTCGTGGTAATAATACGCCGTGCCTTCGTCAACACCTAAAAATTCTTCACAATCGCCAGTTGGTTTAACATACTTTGTCCGTGTGTCAATCTGCCACACATAGGCGCGGATTTGTTCAACGTCAAGATTTTCGTTTAGTTCGTCGTCAATGAAAAGTGGTTCACCTATTTCATAAAAATCAAAATTTCCGCCAATTCGCCGTACCCTTTC
>CAMJAZ010000185.1 GCA_946403735.1 uncultured Selenomonadales bacterium | reverse complement strand
TTTGTTTTGCAATGGGTGGAGAGTACAACGAATTTTCTGCAGATACCGAAGCGATTCGTACCGATACTTTACCCGCCGATAATATTATCATTTGCACTAGTCTTTATAGTTACGGAATACTCAATCCTACCGATCCAAATGGCAGTACCAATTACGAAGGCGGCAAAGAAGGGATGTACTTGGATCGCGTCATTGCGCACGAAATGGTTCACGCCGTAATGTTTACGACTGGAACTTTAAAAAATGATATGCCGCAATTCTTTACCGAAGGCATTGCCGATTTAGTTCAAGGCGATGACGATTACTATTCAATGGAAAGCCAACATATGGTTGACCTTGTAACCAATTCTGATACATTGGCGGAGGCGTTGAATTTTGCTGAAGGTACTGGCTCAACGTATGCTTATCCTGCTGGGGATATGTTTATGCGTTATCTTGCGCAACAAAGTTTAGACGTTACTTCAATTTTCGGCAATAATTGGCAAGTGAAAACTTACAGCTACGACACTGGCGACGCCGTCATTACAAACTATAAGTCAAGCGATACGATAGACTATCAGCGAAATTTTGGCGACGCTTGGACTTCAAAGACGCTGAACGATTTGATTATCAAAGAAAAAACTGATACTAATTCAGAAAATCTTTTAGTACTGCGCGACGTAAGAGGTAAAAATATTTACTTCAACACGCCGAATGGCAGGGCTTATGCTTACATGGCAGAAAATTCTAGTGAAGTTAATGGAAATAATTTCGGTGACGGCAACGGTTACGAAATACTTTTCGGCGCGGATTATCAAAATGATATTGTCCGCGCGGGAAATGGCGGAAGTCAACTTTGGGGCGGTATGCAAGGAAATGATGAACTTTTCGGCGGTGGTGGTGCTGACATTTTCAATTATCGCTACTACGGCGGAAATGATTCTTTTAATGACGCTGAAAGTCAAGACAGTATTTTCTTGAAAGATATGACGCTTGACAAAATTTCTGGCGCAATGTTCACTGACTACGGCACGTACTTTAAATTTGTTGACGGCGGCTCACTGATCGTCAACGGTACGCCTTCAACTTTTCTTGTTGCAGACGAAGACAAAAAAATTACGACGTACAACGCCGATTATCAAAATAAAGTTTGGACGCAAGCTTAATGATAATTAAGAATTAAGAATGTAGAATGAAATTTTTTAGCCGTCGTGACAGGCGGAATTTTTTTTTGCAAAATTTTATTTTAAGGTGTACAATAAAAAAAAATTGGTAGGGGGGAAAGTTTTATGGCAACCGCTGTACAAACAATCCAAACTTTTATGGATACTTTAAAAAATTACTCGACTAGTGAAGAGTACATCGGCGTTGAGGCGCTTGATAAAGCAGTTCGTACGTCGACAACCTTTGCTAGCACGGAAAAAGCTATTGAAGGCTTGACTAAAGCGTTGAGTAATACTGAAAAGTATCCTAATAGCGATACGCGACTTAAGGAAGCAACTGGAATGATTATCGGTCCAGAAGGCAATCTTTCTGTAGACACTGGCGCAATTACTGGTTCAAATGCTGGCGGCTCAACCGTCAAAAATGCGGCGGATATTGTTCCTGAAACTGGCGACTTGTCAACGGCTACACTTCCAACGCCTGGTTCAACAACACCGATAACTTATACGGGCAATGACGGCAAATCTTTCACCTTCTACGTTAAATGGCCCGACAGCTTTTCAACGGTAGTTCAAGGCTTTAACGGTACTCAAGATGAACAAGAAGAAAGGCTTACTGATAAACGTTTCCACGTCGACTTGAACACGTTGGATTCAAACGGCTACTATACGCGCACTGTTGACGATGAAGATGAAAGCGGCAAGCCAATAACTAAAACTGAAAATTCTCCAACTTACGGCGAAATGAAAGAGGCTATTCCGACCATTTTAAAAGGATTGAATACGTATTGGCTGCGTGAAGGCGCAAAGCTTGACTACGATTCACTCGGGCTGGCGCTTGACGGGCAAACGATTGAAATTGCATTTATTGCTGGCGATATTTACGATGATGCCGCCGCCATTACTTTTAGTCACAGAAACGATAGTCAGCCGTCCAACCACATTATACTTTCGATAGATCTTTTCTGTTACGGTAAAATCAGTCCAACTGATCCAAATGGCAATACAAATTATAATGGCGCTAAAGAAAGCATTTATTTAGACCGCGTCATTGCGCACGAAATGGTTCACGCTGTAATGTTTGCGACTGGAACTTTAAAAAATGGAATGCCGCAATTTTTCACGGAAGGAATTGCCGATGTAGTTCAAGGCGACGACGATTACAATTCCGATCAGCGCGGCAATATGATAACGCTTGTGAACGATTCAGATACATTGGTTAATGCGCTTGAGCTTAAACCTGGCACTGGCTCACAATATGCTTATCCTGCTGGGGATATGTTTATGCGTTATCTTGCTAAACAAAGTCTTGACGTAACGCCGATGACTGGTGATTCAACGCAACCTGTCACTTTCAGCTACAGTACCCCTGATGGCGTAGTAAGCGGCTACAAGGAAGGCGACATTATCAATTATGAATTTGCTGGCAATTCACCTTTATTAACGGCTACTGAATTTAATGATGACCTTATCATTACGGAATACGCGACGAATTTGCAAGACTACAATGAATTAATAGTTCGTGACGCACGCGGAAAATTTATCACGTTCCATATGAATGGTTCAAATGCTTATGCTTACGCCGCAAAAAATTCCAGCGCAATTAACGGTAATGATTTTAGCAACGGAAATAATTATGAAATTCTTTTCGGTTCAAATTATGCTAACGATATTATTCGCGCAGGTAATGCTGGTTCTGAACTTTGGGGCGGAATGCGCGGCAACGATGAACTTTTTGGTGGCAACGGTGCAGATCGTTTCATTTATAATTTTGGCGATGGCAACGACAATGTTTCCAACGCAGAAAATCAGGATAGTATTTTTATCAGAAACACTTCAATCGAACAAATTTCTGGTGCGCAAATTTTAGACAGCGGCGTTTATCTCACTTTCACTGACGGCGGAAGTTTAAATATTTCTGGTCAAGCTGGAAAGGTTATTGTTGAGAAGGACGATAAATTTTCTTACTACTCGGCTAATTATCAAAATAAAACTTGGACTCAATCTAATTCGTAATGCGTAATTCGTAATGTAGAATTAATTCTTAATTCTGCATTCTAAATTATTAATTCAATTAACTGTCTTCGTAAGGGCGAATCCTAAGCGTTACGCCGTGTTCATCACAAATTTTTCTGCAGGCGTCAATTTCGTCTGGCGGCGTAACCTTATCAACAATCGTCATCACAACTTGCGGGACAGTTTTTTTCATGTGTTCGGCAAAAGTGAACATTGCCGCGTAAGCTTGAATGCCAAACTTTGAGCGCGTAATTTTCAAATATCTTTCAGCCGTTGCCGCATTCAAGCTGATTGACGCTACGTCCAAAATATTTTTAAAGTCCGCCGAAATATCGCGCCCGTGTTCAAGTTCACCAAGTCCATTTGTATTCAGCCGCGTTGAAATGTTCGGCTGAATTTTTTTTACGTAGCGTAAAAGTTCCGTAAGCTCGGCAAGTCTTATCGTTGGTTCACCGAAACCGCAAAATACAACTTCCTTGACAAGATGAAAAGGTACGGCGTTCAATTCCGCTTTCACGTCGTCAACTGTCGGCTCTTCGTCAAGCCACAAACTTTTTTCAGCAGCCATAACTTTTTTATCGCGCAAACAAAATACGCAGTCGTTGTTACAGCGATTAGTTAAATTAATGTAAATTCCGCGCAGATTTTCTGAATCATTTGCAAAACTTTCAGCGACGGGAAAATATTTTCCGCTTTTAACTGTATAAACTATCACAAAAATTTCTCCTACATTTTAATTCACGTCAACACTTACGACGCCTTCAATACGTTTAATCGCGTCTACGACGATAACGCCTTTCAAGCCGCGATGGTTATAAACTTCAAAGTCAATGCACAAAATATCGCTGTGATCTTCGTCCGCATTCATTTTTACGCCGCGAACTTTCAACTGCAAATCGTCAATGCAAGAGCTAATGTGCATAAGCTGACCTGGCTTGTCATGGGTACGAACTTTTAAATATAAATTTTGGTCGTGCATAACCCATTCGTCAATGCGTGAAAGAGTTCCAAGCGTTGCGAAAATTAAGCCCGTCGTAAAAAGTGCGCCTGAATAATATCCCGCGCCGACTGCAAGTCCAACGCCAGCTACTACCCAAAGACAAGCCGCCGTAGTTAAACCTGTGACAGTTAAGCCTTCCTTCATAATCGCGCCTGCACCTAAAAAACCGATGCCGCTGACGACTTGCGCCGCTAATCGTGCAGGGTCTGCGTTGGTACGACCTTCAACGTTAAAGTACAGCGCCTCACTAAGTACCATTATCAAGCACGAGCCAAGACAGACTAAAACGTTTGTCCGCAATCCAGCTGATTTTCTACGACTTTGTCTTTCATAACCGATTATGCCGCCTAAAACGCATGACAGCGCTAATCTTAAAAAAAGTTCCCACTCTGAAACCAATTTTATCCCTTCATTTATCTTTAAGCTTTTAAAATTTTTCACAAAAAAACTTGCAAGGTTATCAGTTCCCTGCAAGTTATGAAATTCCTGCAAATGAATTTTATATTGTAGCGTTCAAATTTTCATTCCCTTTAAAATCCAAGTTTGCGCTTGATTTACTTTTACGTCGATTAAATCGCCAGCATTTT
>CAMJAZ010000184.1 GCA_946403735.1 uncultured Selenomonadales bacterium | reverse complement strand
TTTTCCGACGGATATTTTATCAAATTATTTTTCTGCTTGATAAGCGCCAACATAAACGTCATTATTCCGACCCTGCCAACAAGCATTGTCAACGATAAAATCAACTTCCCCCAAACATTCCATTCAAGCGTAAGTCCAATTCCCATTCCTACTGTACCGAAACCAGACACTGTTTCAAAAATTACACTAGTAAGTTTATGGACTTCGCCGTCAGCGATTGATAAAAGTATACCTGCCGTTACGACCCAAATTGTTCCCATTGTAAAAATTGCAAATGCTTGTTCCCTTAATTCGCGGGTGATGCGACGTCCGAAAACTACAATTTCATTTTTGCCGCTGAAGACTGCCCACATTGACATTATGATTATAAAAAACGTCGTACTTTTAATGCCGCCGCCTGTCGAAAGTGGTGACGCGCCGATAAACATTAAAATTATCATCGTCAGTTGCGTAATTTGCTCCGTCTGCGCCAAGTCAAACGTATTCATTCCAGCCGTTCTGCAAGATATTGACGTAAAAAGCGTATTCGCAAATTTGTCCGTCACGTCCATATTTCCTATAGTTTTTGGGTTATCAAATTCCATAAAAAAAAGTAGAATCGCGCCAGCAAAAAATATTATAAGGTTGACTATGACGACAATTTTTGTATGGAGAGAAAATTTTTTCCAGCGCCGCTTATGTAAAAAATCGTACATGACAGTAAAACCAATGCCGCCAAAAATTATCAGCAGACCCAAGCAAGTCATCAGAAAATAATCGTCATTGCGTTTACAAAGGCTATCGTAGTTGCCGAATAAATCAAAGCCCGCATTACAAAAAGCTGATACTGAATGAAAAATTCCGTAGCCAATCGCGTTAAATCCAAATTCTGGATAAAAGTGAATGGCTAACAGTACGGCGAAAAATCCTTCAATCGCGAAAGTGTATATTATCATTCTTTTAATCAAGTCGAAAATTCCAGCTTGTCCGCCTTGATTAAGTGATTCTTGCAACACTAAACTTTCTTTCATTTGGAAACGGTAGCCCATTGTATGGACGACCAATGTTGCCAACGTCATTATTCCGAGTCCGCCAATTTGAATTAGCAGGAGCATTACCAACTTTCCGAAAAAAGTTAAATCGTTATGCAAGTCAACTGTTGTTAAGCCGCAGACGCATGACGCTGAAGTTGACACAAAAAGCGCGTCGATTAGTGGAAGTCCTTGTCCGTCAGTTGTACTAATCGGCAAAAATAAAAGAAATGTTCCTATAAAAATCATCAATACGAAACTTAAAATTATAATCTGCGTACTTCGGAATTTAAAAATTTCTTGCAGTATAACATCATTTAGATTTTTCAAAATCTTGCACCTAAAAAAATTTGCGCCATACAGACGCTAAAAAATTCTTAATTCTAAATTTTACATTCTTAATTCTTAATTAAAAAATGACTCCGCCGCCTAAAACTTCGTCGCCGTTGTAAAAAACAATCGATTGACCAGCGGTAATTGCACGTTGCGGTTCAAAAAATTTAACGCGCAGATTGTCACCAAAACTTTCAACCGTACAATCGGCAATTCGCGGCGTGTATCGAATCTTCGCTTGAAGTGTCGCAGGAAATTTTTTCGGCGGGTAAATCCAATGAACATTTTCCGCCGTCAATTCATATGAAAAAATTTCATCAGCTTTACCGACAATCACTTGGCGCTTGTCAACGTCAAGCCGTACCACGTACAATGGACATTCAGCGGCAATGCCTAAACCTTTGCGCTGTCCAATGGTATAATTTGCAACGCCATTGTGACGCCCTAAAACTTTGCCAGACGTGTCGACAATTTCGCCTGCCTTCAATGCGTCAACTTCACCTGCGCGGCTCAAAATAAAATTTTTGTAATCGTTATTCGGCACGAAACAAATTTCTTGACTGTCAGGTTTATCCGCAACGGGCAAGTTTAAACTTTCGGCAAGGCTACGCGTTTCACTCTTCGACATTTCGCCGAGCGGAAAAATTATTTGCGATAACATTTCAGCCGTCAAATTGTAAAGCACATAGGATTGATCTTTTTTTAAGTCGACGCCTTTTTTCAGTTTATACCTGTCATCTTCAAAGACAATTCGCGCATAATGACCCGTTGCAAGATAATCAGCACCGATATATTTTGCAAAGTCGAAGAGCTTGCCAAATTTAATTTTTTTGTTGCAATGAACACAAGGATTAGGCGTCCGCCCGCGCAGATATTCGGCAACAAAATAATCTTCAACTTCTGCACGGAAAATTTTGCGAAAATCAGCGACGTAATGAACAATCCCTAACTGACTGGCAACAGCTTTAGCGTCTTGAATTTCCTGCGAACTACAACAGCTTTTTTCGTGAAATTCTTCGTTTTCAAGCCACATAGTCACGCCGACAACTTCAAAGCCGCGATAAAGTAAAATCGCCGCAGTTAGGGAACTGTCAACGCCGCCGCTCATTGCAACGGCTACTTTTTTTTTCATAAAATTATAAGTTCTAAAATCTTTAAGCTCTAAAATTTTACCTTAAATTTTCAACGTAGCGTTTCAAATCGTCAGCGGCTTTTTGAGCACGTGAAAGATTCTTTGTAATTTCGGCAGTGGAGGCCTCCTGCTCTTGACTAATTGCGCCAGTATTTTCAATCGTCTTTGAAATTTCAGTAACAGCGTCATTCATCTGATTAAGGGTAAGTTGAATTTTTTCCGTAGCTTCGCGGGACTGTTCAGCAAGTTTTCTAACTTCCTCTGCAACGACGGCAAATCCACGCCCCTGTTCACCAGCACGCGCCGCTTCAATAGCTGCATTCAAGCCGAGCAAATTAGTCTGCCCCGCAATGTTCGTGATAAAGTCGATAACCTTGACAGTATCAGCATTTTTTTCCTGCAAAAGTTTTGCCTGTTTTACGGATTCTTGACCTGCCGACGCTAAAGTTTTAGCACTCTTTGCCACACGGTTTACCGTATCATAGACACCTGCCATTGCGTTAATAATTTCGTCGATTGACGCCATCAAGCGTTCGTGTGCTTCTCTTTGTTGCTGTTGTTCATTTAAATCAGCCATAAAAAATTCGCCTCCCAAATTATTTTATACACTATTCAACGCGGCTTGAAAAAAATCCTTTACATATTAACCATATAAAAAAATTTTTCTCAATGTCGACAAAAACTTTAGCAAATACGCGGAACTAAATTTCCAATCGGTGCGTCAACAATTCTAACGCTACCGATTTTTGTTTTCAGACCAACGCGCCCAGTTGCATTTGTCGTAACTTCACCGATTATCGCGGATTTTTCACCGTATAAATTATTTTTCATCGCGGCAAGAATTTTTTCAGCCGAATCAGCAGGAACAATCGCAATAATTTTTCCTTCGTTAGCAAGTTCCAGCGCGTCAAAGCCTAAAATATCACAGACGCCTTGAACTTCTGCGCGGACTGGAATTTTATTTTCATCAATCAAAATTTCAACGTTAGCCGCCGACGCAATTTCATTCAGCACAGCCGCTAAACCGCCGCGTGTCACGTCGCGTAACATTGCAATTTGAGGTTCGACGTTCAAAATTTCTTCAACCAATTTATTCAGCGGTGCGCAATCTGATTTAATATTCGGCGGAAGTTCCAGCCCGTGACGTTCAGCTAAAATCGTTGTAGAATGATCGCCTAAGTAGCCAGAAATTATAATTTTCATTCCCGCGCAGATTTTTTTAACTGAAATGTCCACGCCGTCAATCAATTCACCAATCCCAGCCGTGTTGATGAAAATTCCGTCAGCTTGCCCTTTGCCGACAACTTTTGTATCGCCAGTCACAATTTTAACGCCAGCTTCACGCGCCGCCGTACTCATTGACTGCAAAATTTTTTTCAAGTCGTCAATAGAAAATCCTTCCTCGATAATCAAACCGACGGAAATAAATTTAGGTACAGCGCCAGTTACCGCTAAATCATTAACCGTGCCGCAAATACTAAGTTTGCCAATGTCGCCGCCGCGAAAAAAAATTGGACGAACAACATAACTGTCCGTCGTCATTGCAAGTTTGCCAATCTTCGCGCCGTCGTGCAATTCGTTCAAAATTTCATTGTCGAAGTGCGGCAAAATTACTTCGTGAAGTAAATCTGCACTCAACTTCCCGCCAGCACCGTGCGCCAAAATTATTTGATTCGTCATATTTCAAAGCCACTTCCAGTACTTAAAATTTCAGCGTCAATTTTACCACAAATTTTTTCGCCCGAACAATGACAAAGTTTTAAATCGTGGACGCCGAAATTTTTCAATACGGTTAAAGTTTTTTCAATGCGTTCATCATCAGCGTTAAGCAAGTGTACGCCGCCAATCACGCGAATAATTTTTTCATCAAATCTTTTAGCCACCGTCGACAAAATATTTAAAATGCCGACGTGTGAACAGCCAACAATAACCGTTAAGCCGTCGTCGCCGCGCAGTACCATACAAATTTCGTCGCTAAAAGTGTCAGGCAATTTATCTTCACCGCGTACAAATTTTTTTGGAATCGTTTCAAAGTCGAAGTGTCGTTCAAAATTTCCTACAAGAAAAATTTTATCGTCAAGCTGTAAAACGTCGTGACAAATTTTCTGCTGAATGTTCCACCGCGATAAATCGTCCGCCGTAAAGCCAGCGCCTTTGTACGCGAATTTTTCATCTGCGCGGGAAAATTTTTCAAGCCAAAAGTCAATGCCCGTGTACAAAATTTTCGGCGTGACGTAATTTAAAAGTGCAGGAAAGCCGCCAGCGTGGTCGTA
>CAMJAZ010000183.1 GCA_946403735.1 uncultured Selenomonadales bacterium | reverse complement strand
GTACGATTGGAACAACAGCGTACTTTCATTGTGCAGTTAGACATTGCGCGACAGTTAAATTTGCCCGTCTGCATTCACAACAGGGACGCGCACGGCGACACGTTACGCATTTTGAAAAGTGAAGGTCGTGGACTGCGCGGAGTACTTCATTGTTATTCAGGCAGTCTTGAAATGGCGCGTGAAATTTGGAAGTTAGGCTGGCTTATCGGCATTGATGGACCATTGACATTTAAAAATTCCGCGAAGTTGCCTGACGTTGTGAAAGCCGCGCCGCGTGAAATGATTTTACTTGAGACGGACGCGCCGTACCTTGCACCTACGCCGAATCGTGGTAAACGCAATGAACCAAGTTATTTAATCGCCATTGCCGAAAAAGTTGCACAACTGCGCGGTGAAACGCTTGATGAAGTTGCCGAATACACGACTTTAAATGCCGAAAAACTTTATTTTAATGCGTAATGAAAAATTCTTAATTCTTATTTCTTAATTCATAATTAAATCAGACGCCTATGTTAAAATATTTATAGGTAGGTTAGGTTTTTTGTAAAAGATAAGGGGTTGGTTAGTGGTATGAATTTTTTCCGAACGTTGACGATGGCACTGGTACTGGTAGTGGCAAGTTCCACCGCATTTGCAGAGGAATTTAGAATGGGAGATGAAGGATCGGAAATTGCGGAAATTCAAGGACAACTTATTGAGTTGGGCTACGACTTAGTGGCGGACGGCGCATTTGGTCCAGCAATGGTCGACGCGGTAAAAGCTTTTCAAGCGTCACGCGGTATTCATCCAGACGGAATGGTTGGTCCAAAAACTTACGCGGCACTTTTGGGACGTGATATGCCTGAAATCAGTCGCGGTTTCAACAACATAAGTCGTAGAATTATCAGCGATGCAATGCAGTACATTGGAGTTCCCTATGTATTCGGCGGCTCTACACCTTATGGCTTTGACTGCTCGGGTTATGTCAAATACGTTTTCGCGCAAGCTGGTATTTCACTTCCTCGCACGGCTGATGCCCAATACGAAGTCGGTACGCCAATTTCTTCCGCAGAATTAATTCCAGGCGACGTTGTCTTCTTCACTACGTACACTTACGGCGCATCTCACGTTGGAATTTATGTAGGTGACGGAAATTTCATTCACGCTAGCTCAAGTAGCGGCGTCACAATTTCTTCACTTAGTAGCGCTTATTGGAGCAGTCATTATATCGGTTCAAGAAGAATCGTTTAAACGCTACAGCGTAAAAAAATTAAGCCGTCCTTTATGGGCGGTTTTTATATTGGAAATTTTTAGCGCAAGTTAAAATAAAAAATGGATAAAAAATTTTCTTGAATGAAGAATTTAAATTTGCTAAAATAAAGAAAAATTTATACGCAGAAAAATTTGGAGGTTGATTGTATGGCGATTCGACAAGACGCAAGCAATTCAGGAGATATGCGTTTGACGAAATTTCGCGCACTCATTCAGGACACGGACAACTACTTAGCAGGGCGCACGGGCAGTGTTTTTATGTTTGGCGGGGCTAATGCCAAGTACAAAACTTTTTCGGCGGCGCCTTTCATTAATCATACGGCTGACCCGTACATTGCGGTTATGGCAAACATTTTTACTCCTGGCAAAACTGGACCGTTGGAAAAAGTTGATGAAATGGGACTCATCAACATTTACCGCGAAATGAAAAATAAAAATGGTGAAAAAAATTTCACTGAATTTAGACGGTTAGTGTTCTGGTTACTTTTTGGCGCGGCTATTTGTGACGAAGTTTATAACGGCGAACTTTCAAATATTGTCGACATCGCATACTGTTTGGGATTTGATGAAGGAATGATGCGCGATTGGTGCAAAGTCGTAGCGTTTATTGTAAATGGCGGGCGTCTTAATGAAAATAGCCCTTTGCAACTTGAAACGGCGGCTGGCAATGAATTTTTCCTCCACAAAAAAAGTTGAGGTAGTCTTATGGCAAAAAGTATTTCACTTATGATGGAACTTTTAAAGCGCAAGCCGTCTTGTCGAAAAGTTCATCTTCCCTACAAACAATCTCGCGATTCAAAGATTAAAATTACTGATGAAGATAGAACCAAAATTGAACCGCTTATGGCGATTGTCCATGAAGTGCTTGGCGCTACGTCTTTTGATATTCATATTTCTTCGTCAAATTTAATAAGAGTTTCCGCCTTTACGCTCGGCAATTTAAAATTTGATATTGACGCCAGCACGAAAAATATTAGAAAAGTTGTCAATGAATCAGACATCAGATTTTCTAGGGATAAACTTTTGAAGGCATTAGAAAGCGATTCAGAATAAATATTTGTGCAGGAATTTTTTTGTAGAATTTCAAAAAAGCTTGCCATTTAAAAAGTGCTTGCAATATTAAAGTTTGTGTGTTAAACTTTTTAGCGCACGTGGAGGAGTGTCCGAGCGGTTGAAGGTGCTTGACTCGAAATCAAGTGTAGCTAATAACTACCGTGGGTTCGAATCCCACCCCCTCCGCCATTTTAATTTGAAAATTAACAAAGAGACTGTTCAAAAACTGGACAGTCTCTTTTCACGTTGTATAAAATTTTTTCACTCAAAATACTTTGTATTAGGTCGTGTTGATTAAGTAAAATTTTTATTTTTTTTTGTTAAACTACTTTCTTTTGGCGCAAAAGAAAGTAGCAAAGAAAAAATTTGCGGCTTTTGTGCTACTGGGAAATGTCGATGATTACCAGGATTTTTTAGTTTGAAATTTTTCTTACCTATTTATTCAACACCACCTAAACTTTTAAAATTAATTCGACATAATATCCATAATTCGCCCAACGTAATTTTGCGTTTCGCTGTACGGAGGAATACCGCCATAACGTTGAACGGCATCAGGTCCAGCGTTATAAGCGGCGAGCGCGTAAGGAACATTGCCGTTGAATTTATCGAGCATTTGGCGCAGGTAAATTGTACCGCCTTCAATATTTTGCGCTTCGTCGTAAGGATTAACGCCAATCGCGGCGGCAGTTTCAGGCATAAGTTGCATTACGCCGATAGCGCCGACTGGCGAAAGTGCTGATTGATCCATATCAGATTCGGCAATGGCAACGGCGCGTACAAGTGAAGGATCGACGCCGTATTTCTGCGCGGAAGTTAAAAGCATTTCTTCTGTAGTTTGATTGTCACTTTGATTTTGATGACCGCTAAATTGTTGAGCAGGTTTACCATTAGGCGGCGTCTTTGGGTCTTCAAACGGTTTATCGACCATTACAGGCGGAATAATATCAGGCGTCGCAACGTTGCCAGAATTTAAAGCGGCGGCAACTTTAGCGGCGTTTATAATTTCATTTTCATTAACTGGCAGTCCAGACGAAATTTTTTCCTGCGCGGCGGCAGTTTGTGACGCTTGAACTTTATCTTGTCGTGCAATTTCGCTGTCAAGTTTAGATTGAAAATCGGCATCGAAATTGTTCACGCTGAATTTATTTTCAGTGTCGACAAATTTATTTTCAATCGTCGATATGCGCTGTTGAATTTGATCAATGCGATTCGTCAAGCCAACACGTTCAATGGCGTTTATGTCTAACATTTAATCACCCTTTCTAATTTTATCATTACGAATTAAGCATTACGCATTACGAATTGAAAGTTGCAAGCCGATTTCGTCAAGAAATTTTTGTTCCTCCGCGAGTAATTCTTCATTGTATTCGCGCAAACGTTTTTCCTTGAGCTGTTCAATACTTTTCACGTAAGTTATCAAATCCATTAACTTTTTCAATTTCTGCTGACGTTCCTGCATTGTCTTTAAAATCAGCTGTTGTTGCTGTTCAATTTGTTCACGTTTCCAGTTGAAAAAGTTCGTGTAAGTCATTATAACATCAACTGTAATTGTTTTGCCTTCTGACGTTCGCTCCGCGTATTCAGCTTGACCGCTTTGTAATTCTTGGAGCAAAACTTGAAGTTGGGCGCGATGTTCTTCAAGGCGGCGCGTAACTTCCGCAAATTGCATTTCAGCTTCATCTTTTTTACGTTGCGTGACCTTTAGGAGAGTTTCCAGCTGAAATTTAAATTTTTTCATACGAGTACGGCGGCGCGTTTAGCAATGACGTATTCTTCAACGCGCATTAACATAAAACAATAATCTGACAAGCGATTTAAAAATAAGCCGTCGAGTTCGTGAACTGCCTCAAAACGTCCCATCTTGCAAAAATTTCTTTCAGCACGACGCGTGACGGTACGGGCAAGGTCAAGAATTGCGCCAGATTTCGTACTGCCAGGAATGATAAAACTTTTCAGCGGCGGCAGTAAATCGTCCATTTCATCCATTTCAATTTCCAACGTCTTAACGTCATTTTCCGTAATAAGCACGGGACGATTCATACTTGCAAGGTCAGCCATAAGACGTGGCAAAATTTTTTGAATCTGTAAAATTTTTTCGCGCACTTCAGCAACTTCGGAAAAAGCCCGCGCCATGCCAAGTATAGAATTAATTTCGTCGACTGTGCCGTAAGTTTGCACGCGCGGTTCATCTTTGTCAATGCGTTCACCAGTCAACAAACTGGTCTTGCCGTCGTCGCCAGTTTTTGTATAAATTTTCATTTTGGGACTCCTTTAGCCGATAAAAATTTTTTGATAAATCATAACCGTTTTAACGAAATTCTAACTGCAAAGTCTTTCAAAGTCAAACTTACGGCAATGAAAATTATTTATGAATCAGATAATTTCTAATATATTTAATCTTAACAAACTTTAACTTAGCTAAATTTTTCATCTTTGCAGACAAAGTGCAGACAA
>CAMJAZ010000182.1 GCA_946403735.1 uncultured Selenomonadales bacterium | reverse complement strand
ATCGCCGAGCAAAGATCCTTTTTCAGACAGAGGTGAACGGATATTGTGGCGGCTAAGAATTACCATTTCTTCCAGCTGATAATTGTTGCTGAATTTTGCCTGTACCGTGCCAGTCAATGCAATCAAAAAAGTTATTAAAAAAATTATCGACTTCTTAAACACAGTGTTGACCTCCTCCAATGAAAAAAATTGAACCGTTTATAATTGTCAGCATTATGTGATAAATTTAGCGGCTTGTCAATGTGAAACTTAGCGGCAGGAATTTTTTCGTTACCAATTCATATTTATAAATCCAGTTTATTACGTACCGCGATTTGAAAATTTTTCATTTTAACCGCGTCTTTAATTCCGTTCGTTTCAATGCCGCTGCTTACGTCGACCGCGTAAGGATTCAAAATTTTTATAGCGTCACGAACATTTTCAACGTTAAGCCCGCCAGCTAAAAAATATTCGCGATTAAAATTTTTCAGCAAGCGCCAATCAAAAACTTTACCGTCACCTGCGCCGCCATCAAGTAAAACATAATCAGCGGTAGAATTTTCTGCGCGGGATAATTCAATGGCACTTGTAATTTTAAATGCCTGTATAATAATTTTTTTCGTCAGCGTCTTAAGCGCCACAATATAATCTTCGTCCTCATTGCCATGAAGTTGAATTGCGTCGATAATCCCGCGTTTAGCAATTTCCGCAACAAATTTTATATCAGCATTGACAAAGACGCCGACAGATAAAATTTTCGGATTCAAAATATTTTTCAACGTAGCGGCTTGTTCAATCGATACGTGACGGCGGCTTTTTTCCGCGAAAACGAAACCGACAAATTCAGGCATTAACTCGTTAGCAACTTCAACGTCTTCAATGCGCGTCAAACCGCAAAATTTAATTTTAGCCATACTTCCACCATAAATTTAATGAGCAAATTAAAATGTTGTAAACTTCTGCGATACGAAAATTTTTCCTGCAAAATAAAAATCCCTCCGATAATTCACCGAAGGGATTTTTTTATGACAGCTAGATTTTATTCTAATTTACTGCGACGCTCGATAAATCAGTATGCACCCAAATAAAAGCCCAATCGCATTTGGTATCCAAACAGCTATCATTGGATTGAGTAAGCCGCCAATACCGATTGCATTTGCCAACGTCATTATCGCGTAGTAAATAAAAATTATAATGACGGAGAATGCAAAGCCCATTGATGAACTATTTCGCGTCGGTTGCAGTCCAAGCGGTACGCCGATTAACGCGAAGATTAAACTTGCCATTGGAATTGTAAAGCGCTGATAAAGTTCCGTTTCAAGTTCATTCGTGCTGATGTACTGCGACTTCATAATTTCAATTTGCGCACGCAGTTCCGCCATCGTCAATTCTTCAGGCGTTTTCTGTTCACGGACAATTTGACGCGGACTAGCCTTGACTGGCAAAATTTGGCGATTGAATCGCATTGAACGTGTACGGTCATCTTCCGAAATGTCGTAAATAATTCCTTCGTGCATAATCCATTGACCATCGCGCCATTCAGCAAAATTCGCATTTTCAACGTGAGAAACTTTGCCGTTTTCGTTGAACTCCTGCATTGTCACGCCTTGCAACGTTTCATCACTTGCCCGATATTCCCGCGCGTAGACAAGCCGCTGAATTTTATCGTTCATAATTTCTTTAACGATAATGTGGTCTTGCGACTTCATTTCAGTGTTGCCTTGAATTTCATAATAGACAACGTTATTGTACGCGGTCTTCGACCAAGGAACGACGTGTTCATTGAAAAGGATTGAACAAATGCTGACGACTAAGCCTAAAAAAATTGCAGGCGCGGCAATTCGGCTGAAACTTATTCCGCACGACTTCATTGCGGTTATTTCGCTGGAACTTGAAAGACGCCCGAAAGTTAAAAGCGTTGCAAGTAGCGTCGACATTGGGAACGTCCACATAATTATTCCTGGCAAGCCGTACACAAAAATTTTTATGACGGAAGAAACTGACGCGCCGTATTCAGTTATGTATCTTGCAATTCTGAATAAAGTTCCCGAGCCGATAAATACCGCCGTGAATGCGCAAATTGCAAATATTAGCGCGTAAAATACTTCACGCAAAATATATAAGTCCAAAATTCTAAGGCGCAATGAATCGCACTCCGTTTCTTAGTAAGTGGTGAGTAGTTAGTAGTAAAAAGTTCACCATTACTAACTACTTACTACTGACTACTAACTATAATCTAAAATTGTCACCAAGATAAAATTTCTTCGCAATAGGACTTTCCGCAATTTCAGTAGCGTTGCCCTCCAAAAGAATTTTACCTTCATTCAGAATATATGCGCGGTCAACAATGTTCAACGTTTCGCGGACATTATGATCCGTAATTAAAATTCCCATGCCGCGTTCGCGCAGATACCGAATTATCGCTTGAATATCAGCAACTGCAAGCGGGTCGACGCCTGCAAATGGTTCGTCCAACAAAATAAATTGCGGTTCAAGCGCTAGGCAACGTGCAATTTCAACGCGCCGACGTTCACCGCCAGAAAGTTCCGTACCTTTACGTTCTCTTACATGTCCAATGTTAAATTCGCGCAGAAGTCGTTCAAGTCTATCGGTACGCTCATCTTTCTTTAAATTCATCGTTTCAAGAATCGCCATAATATTTTCTTCGACGCTTAACTTGCGGAAAATTGACGCCTCTTGCGTTAAATAGCTGATACCAAGTTGCGCTCGACGATACATTGGCATTCGTGAAATATTTACTTCTGAAATGAAAACTTCGCCCGAATCAGGCTTTTCAAGTCCGACAATCATATAAAACGAAGTAGTTTTACCAGCGCCATTTGGTCCAAGCAGTCCGACAATTTCGCCCTTTTCAACTTTCAAGGAAACGTCATTGACTACGACGCGCTTTTTAAACGCCTTGACTAATTTTTTAGCTTCAATGTACATTTTATCTCTTTTCTTCGGAAAAAACTTCAACGCCTTCATCAGTAGATTTTTTATCAGCGGTTGAATTAGTATTTTTAGCTGAAGTGTTGTTTTCACGGCTGAAAACTTCTTCATTGAAAACGTCAAATTCTTCAACTTTCGGCGCAGTCACATTTTGCGGCGTAGGTTTAACCTTCAAATTTTTATCGTCAGCAAGATAAACCGTTAAGCGATTGCCGCGCATTGTATTATTTTCTTGAATAGCCCAAGCGTGACCAGTGATAATAGCCTTGCCGCCGTCCTTACCGAAATATTCAATACGGTCGCCGCCAGCTTCCATTTCACGCGGTGGGCTAATGGCATGCGCATTGCCAGTTCCAACGTAATATTCCTCGTCCATCCAGCCTTCCATAAAGTCAGCCGTAAAATCGCCGTCGCTATTCGTCACAAGCCCGCCAGACGGTATGACGATATGTTTTTTCTCTTCAGGATAATAATCGACGTGATCGCCTAAAAAAGTTCGCGTGTCGCCGTTAGGGTATTTTTCACTAGGCGGAATAGTTTGTACGCCGTGAACATTTCCGTCCGCCTGCATATGACCTTTACCATTGCTTAAAAGTTTGTCGCAAGTTATACGTACGTCATCACGAACGGCTATAACGTCGTCCAAAAGGTACGCCTCTTGAGTTTGCGTATTGTACATTGCACGAAGACCAGTTGCACGCGCAGTTCCTTGACGTAAAAGTACATTACCTGCCGCCGTCATTATGCCGCTATTTAAATCGTACTCCACAACGTCAGCATTGAGTTGTGACGGCTCTTTGTCAGGCGTTTCTTTGTGCTGAATGTAAACGTTGCCAGTAGCTTTAGCTTGTTGCGTTTCCATATTATATTCGACAACGTCCGCTTCCAAATGTGATGCGTCTTTGCCTTCCTCACCACGATGTTCGACGTTGACATTGCCAGTAGCTTTAGCTTGCTGTGTTTCCATATCGTATTCAATTTCTTCCGCCTTAAGTTCAGACGGCGCGTCAGGTTCAGCCGCAAAAGCTACGTTTGTTATGAAAGTTGCCGCGAATGCTACGACACAAATTTTTTTCCAGCTTATCATAACTTCCTCCTAAAAATTATCTTTCAGAATTATTCACTTCATTGGAGTTTGCATCAGCATTTGAATTTTGCGCAGGATTTTCTGTAGGCTTTTCAGTAGCTGTAGAATTTTCAGCGGAATTTTCTGCAGGATCTTCCTTGACGCCTTTTAAAATACGCGCATTGCCTTTGAGTAAAAATTTTTGGAAACCGTTCATACTTTCTGCGCGGTCGGCAAAGGCTCGCATATCATCTTTAGAAATTTTTACATCTTCCGTCGCAATCATCAATTCTTCGTTACTAAGCCAGTCAAGGTGAACTGTTTCAAGCTTGCCGCCTTCGCCGTCAGTCATCACGACATCACCTTCAATGTGAATATTGCGCGTGTCTTGGTCGTAGTAACCTTGAATAGCGGTAAGTTCTAAAACTTTGCCGTCTTCCTTATAAAATTTGCCTTTGACATTTTGAAAATCTGCGCGGTGCGTGTTGGCGTCAATACGAATTTTATCCGTAGTAATTTCCCAAATTTTAACGCCGTCTTTTTCCTCAACAAGCGTATTATTTTCGTATTCCATAACAGTCGGCGGCTCGATATAATCATCAATCGGTTCATTTGGCGTCGTCCGTACCACCCACGTCACTAAGCAAACAAATAAAATTACAAGTACGCCTATTAAAATTTTTGTTTTATTTTCCATAATCCCTACCAATAAAATTTTTATCTACGGCGAAAAATTTTAACACGAAAAATTAAAAAGCGCAATTTTTTAACGCGAAAATTTCAGATTTATTTAGATAA
>CAMJAZ010000181.1 GCA_946403735.1 uncultured Selenomonadales bacterium | reverse complement strand
ATTGCAATTTCATTTGTCGGATAATTTTCGGCGCATAAAAAATATTTTTTGTACCAATCCAAATTTATTTCATTATCGTTTAATTTAGCGTCAACAATTTTTTTGAAAAATTCCAAAGTAAAATCAAAAAATTTAACGTTAATGTCGTTGATAACTTCCTGCCGATAATCCAAACCGTTAAGCAATTTTTCGACAGTCGCATTAATAATTTTTTCTTCAAAGTTGAACATAAATATTTCCCTTATTGATTAAGTCGCAATAAATTTCATTTTGTTCACAAAGAATTGGCGTCCGCTCCATTTCTATAGCAACTTCGCCGAATGTTCCTGAACCTGCGAAAGGATCAAGCACTACGTCGCCACGGAATGAATAATATTTTAAAATCCTCTTGCACAATTCCTTAGGGAAAACTGCGGGATGATTTTTATTTGACGTAGGCGCAATGTACCAGCAATTTGACGACTCAAAATTTTCATCGTTGGCAAAACTTTTATCGTACAGCGCAATATTTTTATCCAACAAAAAATTACAATTTTTTCTGTAAACCATAATGCTTTCGTTAATGCAATTCGGCTTGTAACTCAACGGCATATGCGTTTGTTGATAGCCGCCGTTACGATTTTTTACGGAAGATTCGGGCTTAATCCACTGAATTTCATCGACAAAATAAAAACCTGCGCGAGTCAGCAAATTGTGAAAATCAAAATGTATCGGATAACGAATACTTTCAAATTCTCTACCAGGACGTTTAGAAATGACAGGTGAAACGTTGATAATTATAAATCTGCCGTCCTCCAGAACTTTGTGACAAGCTTGCAAAGTTTTATACATATCTTCCAAATAATCGTTGTACGAATGATAATTTGAATAAATTTTGGCGTTGTAGTACGGCGGCGAAGTAAAAATAAGTTGGACGGAATTTTCTTCAATCTTTTGCAATGTCTCAACATTATTTCCGCGCAATAAAATAGGTTTTGAATAAAATTTTTCCAGATTTTTTTTGACTACGTGATTTTTTTTGTACTCAAAATAATCGTACATTTTATTCAAAACTTCGTTATCAAAATAATTTTTAATCTCTTCACCGAGTTTTTTAAATTCCGCGCAGTTTTTTCCTTTGTAAAGGCAAGTGCGGTACATTTGGTAGACAAGTTCCATAAAGCCACAGTTGAAAACATTTTCGCGTATGAACTTCAAAATAATTTCGTTATCAGTCTGCCGCCCAATCGAGGAAACAATTTCCCGTTTAACATCAATGTCCGTGACTTCATCATAAATTTTCAGCAGAGTTTGTAAATTTTCGTCACTTCGTACCAAGCCTAAATTTTTAATCTGCGCGACGGTGTAATTAGCTGGTATGAACTCTTCGCCAAAATCTAAATAAAGTTGACTGGCCATTTAATTTTCCTTAGCAATTCTGATTCGTGGATCTAAAATTCCGTACAAAATATCAAGCAGTAACATCACGAGAATATACATTGCTGAAAATAAAATTCCCAGAGCCAAAACGTAATTATAGTCGATACCGTCACCTGCAATAGCGTCGACCATAAGTTTGCCCATACCGTTTATGCCGTAAATTTTTTCGATAACCATTGCGCCCGTCATTAAGTCCACGACAAGCGGCGCTATTACCGTCACGACTGGAATTAAAGCATTTCGCAGGACGTGTTTTCGTAAAAGTTCAAAGCCATAAAGTCCCTTCGACTCCGCGAGCTTTACGTAATCGCTGTTCATAACTTCGACCATTTCATTGCGCGTAAATCTTGAAATTGTTGCGATTGTAAATAAACTTAGCGAAAGTGACGGCATTATTGACGAAAATAAAAATCTTGATGCGTCGAAAAAGTACGGGAAGAATGGAATTTTAAAGGAGAAAAAATATTGCAGGAAAATCATAAAAACATATGACGGGACGCAGACGCCGAGAATTGAAACGACTGTACAAAAACCGTCAAGAAATTTTCCGCGATGAAGTGCCGCCGTTATGCCTAAAGTCATTCCCGCTACCGTGCCAATCAAAATTGACATCACGCCAATTTTAAATGAATTTTCCATACACGCTAAAAGTATCGGCTTGATTGGTGCGCCGTTGTAAAGTGAAGTTCCGTTACCAAAACTTCCGCTCATAAGTAGCGACAAATAATTTGCGAACTGTACCAAAATCGGTTCGTCCAACCCTAACTCTGCGCGTTTTAGTGCAATCATTTCAGCCGTCATTCTTTCGACGGGAAACGGGTTACCAGGCATTATGCGAATCAGCACGAATAGCGCGAAGACGATTAAAAACAGCGTCACCAGCGCTAATAAAATTCTTCTTAAAATATATTTAGTCATTATTGACAATTCCTAATTCTAAATTCTTAATTCATTTCACAATCGTGTGTTTGTAAACGTGATCGATAGCTACGGTATGAAATTCAATTCCACTGACATTTTCAGAAATTAAATTTGCATTTGCGTTCGTGTACAAAGGCGCGATAACCGCATTTTCCAACAAAATTTTTTCCGCGTCGTAAAGTGCCTTCCATCGAGCGTCATAATTTGCGGCAAGACTACCCGTCGTACAATCAGCAATAATTTTATCGTATTCAGCGTTGCTCCAATGTTCAGCAATTTCGCTACCTTCAGTCGTCCACAAAGTAAAAAATGTCATAGGGTCATCATAATCAGGCGCCCAATTTGTTACAGCCATATCGTAGCTATCAGTAGTAACTTTGTCGAGATATTCAGCTTTTGTCATCGGCTGAAGATTTAATTTCACGCCTGGCAAATTTTCTTCAACCTGCGCTTTAATCGCCTGCACAACTTTAACAACCATATCGCCCGCATCATTGGCATAAATCATCGTAAAATCAAAATCATTTTTGCCAAGTTCACTTTTGGCACGCGCTAAATATTCTTTCGCTTTATCAGGATTGAAACCTACGTATTCAGCAAATTGTTTTTGGTCTTCGGCAAAAAATTTTCCAGTCTTAGCATTTGGCGCAAAATCAAGCGGAATTGCGGTATAAGTCGCTCTAGCACCGTTCATAATATAATTTGTGACGAGTGATTCACGGTCAATAGAATTTGAAATTGCAAGGCGCATATTGACGTTGGAAAGTGCGCCAGCGTGATGATTTTTTGAGTCTTGATTGAAAGTGACGTAACTAAGCAACCCAGTAGAAATTATTTTTAAGTCTTTGGAAAGTTCGGGGTCTTTTTTCACGTACTCAATCTGATTGCCGTTAATCGTCACGAAGTCGAGGGATTTATTTCTGTAAGCAGTCAAGGCATTATCGGAAGAGGATACAACTTGATATTGAAGTTTTTCAAGCGTAACGTTAGCGGCGTCCCAATAACTAAAATTTTTTTGCATTTGAATGCTAGCTGAACCTGGTACGTATGAAGTTAAGACAAATGCGCCGTTGGATAAAAAGTTTTCAGGCGTCGTACCGTACATTCCGTCTTCAAGGCTGTTATAAAATTTTTCGTTAATCGGATAGAAAGTTGGAAAAACCATAAGCGAAGGGAAAAACGATACAGGCGCATCAAGTTCAACGACTAAAGTTTTTGGATTGGGCGCGGTTACTCCTAACGTTGTAGGGTCAGCACCTTTTACAACGGCATCAGCATTTTTTATGCAAGCAACAGTGGAACCCATAATGTAAGCGTATTTGTCGGAAGTTTGACAATGCCGCCGCCATGCAAATACAAAATCGTCAGCCGTCACGTCGTCGCCGTTACTCCATTTAGCGTCGCGCAAGTGGAAAGTGTACGTTTTACCGTCTGGCGAAACGTCGTAACTTTCAGCAATGGCAGGGATAGTTTTACCGTCTTTGTCAAGCTGTAAAAGCCCGTCGATACAATCGGCTACCACTTCAAAAGACGCGCTATCGGTAGCCTTCGCGGTGTCGAGCGATACGACATTTGAACCGAGCATTGCGCGTAATTTTCCTGGCTCTGAATCGTTACCGCAAGCCGTCGTTAAAAGCAGCGATACGAATAAAATCAGCGTTAAAAATTTTTTCATAAAAAAATTTCCTTTCATTGTTTGAAGGTAAAAAATTTATCGCGTTTCAATCAAAAAGCAGGTGAAATGTTTGAAAGATATTCAGGCTGATATTCATTTCTTTCAAATAAAAAAGCATAGTCACGATTATATTTTTCTTTATCGAAAACTACAAATCGAATAAAACTGCCAACAGGATAACCTTCAACGCTTAAATCTTCAGGACGACTGGCTTTAGGATAATTTTTTTCTTCTACACCTTCAAGCTTACAACCTATGGCTTCATGTGCCATAAACAGCGCGTTTTCCATGTCGTCGCCTTGAGTGTAACAGCCTTTTATGTCTGGAATGGTCAAAATAAATCCTGCGCCGTTACTTTTCGGTTCAAAAATGGCGGGATAATAATATTTCATCGATTGACATCTCCTCTGAAAAAGTGTTGATAGTCTTTCGCGTCGTCCCAACAATTTCCGCCCCAATAAAAATTATGTTCCGCAAAAAGTTTTACGCAAATATCATCTTCAACAATTTTGTACGGAAAATTTTTTGTACGGTCAACGTAAGGCGTACCATTCGCTGGTTCGACACTCTGCACGCCATTAACCATTTTTATGTAGGGATTGTAAAGCGGATTTATATCGACCGCCATACCGTAACCGTGCAAGGAAATTTTTTTTGTGTACGAAACGAAACGGAAATTGAAACACGACGAATTATTATCGCGCATTGAAAGTTCGTCATCAGCGTCATAATTATCGATGAGTGAAATTTTTTCAATGGGATAATTCGCCGCGTAAAGTTTTTGAAAAATTTCTAT
>CAMJAZ010000180.1 GCA_946403735.1 uncultured Selenomonadales bacterium | reverse complement strand
TCCTTAAACCTAAACCAGCAATAATGCAATTTGCGGTATGTAGGTTACTAGCAACAACACGATTAAACAAGCAATGATTAGTGGAATGACCGCTATGGAAATTTCTTTTAAATCGACATTCGCTATTCCGCAACCGACAAATAGATTTATTCCGACTGGCGGCGTAACTAAACCGATTGACAAGTTCAAAACCATTACCGCGCCGAAGTGTATCGGGTCAATGCCAAGTGAAAGAGCTACTGGCAGGAATAATGGCGTGAAGATTAAAACTGCGCTTGTGGCGTCCATGAAACAGCCTGCGATTAAGAATACAATGTTGGCTATTAAAAGGAACATTATGTAGTTGCCGCCCGTGATGTCCGTTAAAGCGTCACTTATCGCTAAATCTAATCTTGCACGTGTCAAAATGTAGGCGAATAAACTTGCCGTCGCCGTTATGAACATTACAACCGCCGTCGTCGTCGTGGAGTTTACAAAAATTTCATAAAGGTCTTTCAGTTTCAAAGTTTTGTAGATGAAAAATCCGACGAATAAACCGTAAACTGCAGATGCCGCCGCCGCTTCAGTAGGTGTGAAAATTCCGCCGTAAATTCCGCCCAAAATTATCGCTGGCATTAACAATCTCCAGAAGGTCTCTTTGAATGATGCCCAACGTTCAGCCATTGTCGCTTTTGGCAAAAGTTCAATTTCCATATTCCGCGTTGTCCAAAGTGACACAACTATTAACGCAATGCCTATCATCAAGCCTGGCATAATTCCAGATAAAAATAATTTGCCGATTGACGTATCTGCAACTGACCCGTACACGACGAAAGTTATTGAAGGCGGTATGACGATACCCGTTGCACCTGCCGCCGCCATAAGTGCCGCTGAAAATGCTGGTGGATAGCCGACGTTTACCATTGCTGGAATTAAAATCATTCCAAGTGCCGCTACCGTAGCAGGACCCGATCCAGATATTGCCGCGAAGAAACAGGCAACTGATACCATGACGACGATTAATCCGCCGCGCAGATGTCCTACGCAACTTTGCGCAAAGTCAATTAATCTCTTGGAAATGCCAGCTTTTTCCATTACGTTGCCGCCAAGTATGAAAAATGGAACTGCTAACAATACAAATTTACTCGTCGCTGATGAAAAAATTCTCGACAACATTGTCATAATTGTATCAAGCGGTCTGCCAACTCCGTCAATCAACATTCCAAATACACTTGAAACGCCTAAACAAATTGCTATTGGCGTTCCAACTAAAAGGAGTGCCGCAAAACTTATGAAAATTACTGGTCCAATCATTTTTTGGCTACCTCCTTAGAATTTATTGTGTCAATCAGCAAGAATAAAAATTCTATCGCGATGAAAAATGCGCCAAGTGGTACGAATGCGCCGAAAATCCATTCAGGCCACTGCATGCCTGCCGTTACTTGCCCGTGTCTAATTTGAAATTGAACCATACTTATTCCGTACCAAAACAGCGCGGCTGAAAATAAGAAGGCTAAAAGGTAACTGCAAGTAGCTATAGCTTTTTTTACTCCGAATGAAAGTAAATCAACTATTGCCATAAATCCTAAATGCGCTTTACGTCTTGCCGCCGCCGATCCAATTAAACTTAAAAGGACGAACAGGTAAGTTGTAATTTCTTCCGAGAATGAAAACGACGCGCTGAATACATAACGTGCCACGACGTTTGCAAAAGTTAAAACTGTCATAAAGACAAGTGCAATCGCGCAGATGACATCTTCAATTTTTCCTAAAGTTTCTCTCATTGCTGCGCCACCTCTACATTTTCATACGGAAGGCTTGGCAAGCCTCTTCGCCATATTTCTGCATTAACTATTTTCTTACACCTTCAACTTTATCTTGAAAAGGTTTAAGCTGTTCAGGAGTTAAAACTATAACTTCCATTCCGCCTTTAATAAATTTTTGGCGCAAAGTTTCTTCATCATTTTCAACTAAATCTCTGCCCCATTCACAAGCTTCTTTAGCTTTAGCACGGATAAGTTCTTGAGTTTTAGGTTCAAGACTGTCAAAAATTTTAGTGTTGGCAACGAACAAATAATTTTCGTAAGTGTAATTCCAAACTGTCATATACTGTTGAATTTCATTTACTTTTGCGGAATTAGTGACGCTGAAACCGTTTTCTTGCCCGTCAATAGTTCCCTGCTGAATCGCCGTAAAAGCTTCAGACCAACTCATTGCAACGGGATCAGCGCCGAACGCTTTCCAAAATTTGAAATAAACTTCGCCGCCTGGTACGCGAATTTTTAAACCCGCAACGTCTTCAGGTGTTAAAACTGGATGCTTGCCATTGGTAATTTGCCTAAATCTATTGTGCGCAGATGCAAGATAAGTCATTCCCTGTTCGGCAAGAATTTTTTTGTAATACGCGCCGCCAGTCGTGTCGATAATTTCCCTTGACTCTTGATAATTGTTAAACGTCCAAGGAATCGTGGCAATTAACAAATGCTCATCCATGACCGCCATAACGCCTGCCGCATAAGCCGCTAAATCAACTGCACCGTCAGCAATCATTTCAATTCCTTTTGACGCATTGCCGCCAGCAAGTTGATCGTTCGGAAAAACATCGACAGTAATATTGCCGCCGCTTTCCTGCGAAACAAGTTCTGCGAATTTCATTGCAACTTTTGTATCCGTCGCAATGTTCGTACCGTTCACAGACATAACGAGTTTAATTTTCTGATACTCACCTTCTTTGCGTTCACCTTGCTGGGTTTCTTCACCGCAACCAGTAACTAAAAGCAACATTAACACGGAAAGAATCGTACAGAAAATTTTCCGCATAATTCTGTCAATACTTGGAAAAAATTTTTTTCAGCTTGTAATATCTCAAGCAGTCGGTTAAAATTTAAAAAATTTCGAGGTGATAAAAATGAAAATTGTTGTGCTGGACGGTTACACTTTAAATCCAGGTGACTTGAGCTGGGAACCGTTGGAAAATCTCGGCGAATGCAAAATTTACGATCGGACTTCGCTGACTGACGAAGATGAAATTATTCAGCGAATCGGTGACGCGGAAATTATTTTCACGAACAAAACGCCAATTTCCAAAAAAGTTTTCGACGCCTGCAACAAAATAAAATATATTGGCGTGCTGGCGACGGGCTATAATGTTGTCGATATTGAGACGGCGAAGAAAAAAAATATTCCCGTGTGCAATATTCCAACTTACGGGACGAATGCCGTTGCACAATTTGCTATTGCCTTACTTTTGGAAATTTGCCACCACATTGGACACCATAATAAAGCCGTTCACGACGGACGCTGGGAAAAAAATTCCGATTGGTGTTTCTGGGATTATCCGCTGATTGAACTTGCTGGGAAAACTATGGGCATTATTGGTTACGGCAGAATTGGACAGACGACTGGCAAACTTGCACATGCGCTTGGAATGAAAATTATCGCCTTTGATACAATGCGCGTGGTAGGTTCAAAAGATTCAGTTGCTGAATTGGTTTCACTTGATGAACTGCTTAAAAATTCTGATGTCATTGCGTTGCATTGTCCGCTGTTTCCTTCGACGCAGGGAATTATTTGCAAAGAAAATATCGCTAAAATGAAAGACGGCATTATAATTTTGAATAATAGTCGCGGCGGCTTAGTTGTCGAACAAGATTTACGTGATGCTCTCGACAGCGGAAAAGTTTTTGCGGCGGGGCTTGATGTCGTTTCAACTGAACCGATTAAAGGCGATAATCCTTTACTTGGCGCGAAAAATTGTATTATTACTCCGCATATTTCGTGGGCACCTAAAGAATCACGTGAACGCCTTATGAATATTGCCGTTGAGAATTTAAAAAATTTCTTGGCGGAAAATCCTGTAAACGTCGTCAATCTTTAAAAAATTTTTTTCAACTGATTGCAATAAAAAAGACACTCTTGAAAAACTCTTGAGTGTCTTTTTTTATTTAAAAATTTTTCGTAAAAATAATTTTTATATCAAACTACGTCATAATTATAAAAATATCCGTCCACAATAATTTCTCTAGATAAAGTTGCATTACTTTTTTTCACGGCATCTAAAAGATCTTTGTGAGCAATTTCAAGTTCCTGCAGTTTATTTAAACTCAACATTTTCTTAATGGTTCGCATTCTAATTTCACTTGTAAGTACACGAATCAAATCAGCAATTTTAAAAAATAATGAATTATGCGCCGCATTATTCAGCGCAACGTGAAAATTATTGTCCGCCTCAAAAATTTTATTTATCTCCTCTTCAAACAGCGCGGCTTTTAAATCTTCAAAACTTTTTTCAAGTTCAAAAATATCATTTTCTTCTGCTTTTACGACTGCCAAACGCAAAATGCCCCAGTCTATCCATTCGCGCAATTCTTTCAATGACTCTAAAGAATTTGATTCGTCTAAAATAATTCCGTAAAGCAACGGGTCTAACATTTTGTCTGAAAATTCATTTGTGACAAAAGTTCCTTCAGGTCTGCGAATTTCAAAGACGCCGAAGGCTACTAAAATTTTTATCGCTTCTCTAATGGAATTTCTTCCGACGCCAAAACTTTTGGCAAGTTCAATTTCAGTTGGTAATTTGTCACCGACTTTCAATTCTTTGTTTATCATTGCCTTCGTCAACCTGTTTATAACACGTTGCACGATAGATTGTGTATCAATGGGTCTCAAAAAATCTTTTGTTTCATTCATAAAAATTTCCTCTTAATGCAAAAATTTCTGAAAGGTTATATCAGCCCGTCCTATATTGGTCAACAAAAACTGATTAAAATCTTTAAACGTTAAATGCTGATGAAAATTTCTTGATGACGACGACTTTCATAAATTTAAAAATCTTTGTTCACAAATGAAAAAAAT